>JALZWM010000018.1 GCA_023300105.1 Hellea sp. | reverse complement strand
GCCGTCAGTGCTTGGGCGCTTGGCAGCAGCCCTGTTCCGCCCTTTATGCTAGCTTTTATTCGAAGTATTATTGTCCTAATTTTCATGTCACCTTTTATTTTCATAAAGCAGCCAAAGCACTGGATTCGGCTGCTTCTTGTTTGTGCTTGTGCGGGTCCTATACATTTGGCATTTTTATATACAGGGCTTCAAACTGCGTCAGCCTCTGGCAGTTCCATTGTTGCCCAAATGCTTATTCCCTTCGCCGCAATATTATCAGTAATATTTCTGCGCGAAAAAATTGGTCTTATCAGAGGTCTTGGTATTATAGGCGCTTTCATAGGTACAATCATTATGATTTATGAACCGGGGGCGCTCTCATTTGATATTGGACTGATCTATATTATCATTGCCTACCTCTCTTTAGCTGTTGGCTCTATCTTGATGAAGACTGTCGGAGATGTCGATTGGAAGCAATATGTTGTCTGGGTCGCCGTCATGGTATTCGTCTCTATGGGCCTAGGGACGGCTTTATTTGAAACAGGTCAAGCTGCCGTTTGGGATAGCTCAAAATGGCCCTTACTTATTGCAGCAACCTATGCCGCGTTCACAGTGAGCATTACCGCTCATGGCCAATATTTTAAACTCATTCGAAAATATGACGTCTCACTTGTTGTACCTCTTACACTTGTTATGCCGGTATTTGCCTCTATACTTGGTGTTGTGTTCTTGAAAGAAACTATCTTCATACGTTATTATATCGGAGCGGCGCTCATTTTGCCCTGCGTCTATATTATAGCCAAGCGCGGTAAACCTACAGCTATGGCGGAGGAATAGATGAGCTTAAAGGCCCAGAATAAAACCACACCTATAGGCCCTAATGTCAGCAATTATCTCTCACAAATCACGCCCGCAGACAGGCAAGCCGATTGCAGGAAAATTTATAGCATATTTATGGATATAACAGGGTGGAAACCAAAAATTTGGAGGCGGCTCTCCAATATTGATAGAGACATTTTAAAAGAAATTATGCAAAAAGCTCTTGATATAATAGCCGAAAAACACCCAATTTAAATATGAAACTCTTCAATACTCCTCTCGCAATTACACGTCTTGATAGTCCTAATTTTGACACGCGGACACTTCCTATCTCCTTGTTGGTCTTGCATTATACAGGCATGGAAAATGGTACCGTCGCAATTAAGCGCCTCTGCGATGCAAACGCTAAAGTCAGCGCCCACTACGTCATAGAAGAAGACGGCAAAATATTTCAACTCGTCGATGAAGATAAACGCGCCTGGCATGCAGGCGTGTCGGAATGGCAAGGCGAAAACAATATAAATTCCGCCTCGATCGGGATAGAGATTGTCAACGGCGGACATGATTTTCCGAAGACTGATGGTAGCCTTCCACAGTTCCCAGACGTGCAAATCAATGCTTTGATACCACTTTGTAAAGATATCATGAAACGCCACGGGCCGCTTACGTTACTAGGACATAGCGACATCGCGCCCACGCGTAAAATTGATCCTGGTGAGCATTTTCCGTGGCAAGGTCTTGCAGCTGCAGGAATCGGGTTTTGGCCAGATATGAGCAATGATGATCAGCGTATATTATTTGAAGACGGCGCCCGCGATCGCGGCGTTGCTATTGTTCAAAGCGGCCTTGCCCATATTGGATACGAAGCGCGGATCACAGGTGTTATGGACGCAGAAACAAGCCTCATTGTTCAGGCCTTACAAAGACGCTTTCGCCCTACAAAAATAGATGGAACTGTTGATATAGAAACAATGGAAATCATTAAAACGCTCACAGAAATCATATCTACTGGCGGGACGATTTAACCATATTACAAAGTTATGTTCATTTGATCTAAAATCATATATTAATAATGACGCATAACCTCTTGAGAATTTATGTTTCCACTCCAAAATGGTAAATTTACTCAAAAAATGCTTTGCCTTTTTCTTAAGCTTTGCTAAATAAAAATTGTGAGAAGAATTACGGTCTTTAAACCGAACCTCACAAAAGCCCAAAAGAAGCCATAAACCGTAAAATACGGTCTTCGGGAATTTTAAGGACGTCATTATCATGAAACGCCAGCGCGGCCGAAGCCGTAATAATAATAACAATAATCGTAATAATAATCATAATAACCACAACCGGGCACTTGATAGTAATGGCCCTGAAGTGAAAGTTCGCGGAACTGCCGCAACAATCTATGAAAAATATACAACACTTGCGCGTGATGCGGCTTCATCAGGCAACCGTGTAAAGGCTGAAAATCTACGTCAGCATGCGGAACATTATCTTCGTATTATGAATGTCCAAGAAGCAGCCAAGCAAGCCGCGCAAAAAGAACGTGAAGCGGCGCAACAGGAACGCGACGCTGCAAGAGCGGCCCGCGGGGAAACGAATGAAGCAAGCTCCGACACAGATGAGCGTAAACCTCGTAAACCTCAATCTCGCCGTAATCACCGCGACAAGGATGAGAAAACTAATTTTGAAAAAATAAGTTCAGAAAAACCAAGTTCAGAAAAAAAAGAGCCGAAAGAAAGCTCATCAGAGCAAGTTTTTGAAGTTATGACACCCGAAGCTGATAATGATATTCCTGGTCAAGAAATTGACACTAAGACCAAAGAAATTAAGCCAAAGACTCGCCGCAAAGCTCCAGCACGTAAGCCCAAAGACAACACAGAAGAAACTATCGATGCTGCTGAATAATTTAGGTACGTAGCTCTTTGATAAATTGAATTATTTTGTCTTTCAGATAGGCGTGAAAAGACTCGCACTGTTTAGTGTAATGCTATAACAATACGGCCCTATGACAGCCGAGAAGAAAAATCAAATAAAGAACATGAATGTACCTGATAGGCGCGGACGTCCAGGGCGATTGCCTGTTGAAGGCTCCGCTAAAATTACACGCAGGATCACATTAATTGCTGTAATCGTAGGTATATTTCTAGCGGTCGGAAAATTTTTCGTCTGGCAGACCACACACTCCGTCGGTATTCTATCTTCTCTCGTACATTCTATCCTAGATCTTTCTGGCGCTGTCTCGAGCTTTGTCGCGGTTAGATATGCCGCAAAATCACCAGATCAAAATTACCGCTTCGGCCGGGGAAAAGCCGAAAGCTTTTCTGCAGTGTTTCAAATTTGCCTCATTGTCTTAGGCGCGCTTCATCTACTAGAAGAAGTTTTTGAACGTATCGCCGACCCTGTGCCTTTAGTACAAGGCGGATTTGCGATTACTATGATGTTAGTGTTTATTGCCGTCACAATATGGTTATTAATTGCGCAAAGTTGGGCTGTCCGTTCTACAGGTTCCATCGCCGTGAGAGGCGACCGCGCCCATTACTTTGCTGATCTTTTAGCGAATGTATTTGTTATTATCGGTCTTGCTGTTTCAACATTTACCTCCCTTGTTTGGGCAGACGCCATAGTAGGCGCATTAATGGCGCTATGGCTTTTATGGACAGCTTATAAAGTCGCAAAATTAGCCTGGGCACAATTGATGGATATGGAACTTAACCCAGAAGAGCGGGCTTTGATCACGCGTCTCGCTTTAAAGGATACACAGGTAATTGCTGTTCATGACCTGCGTACACGTGCCTCTGGTCCTCATATTCACATCCAAATGCGTCTGGACCTCCATGACGAGGTTAGCTTAACGGATTCTCACGACATTATTCTCGCCGCAGAAAAACGTCTTATGGCCGCTTTTCAAGCCGCAGATATATTAATATATCCGCACCCATCTGCATGTGGAGATACGCATGGAAACGCGCATTTTCATACCCATAATTAAAGAGTATAATTAAGAATATAACTTCGGCGCATAATGTTATTTTTAATTCACATTACCAATGATGGTTAATCCTTCATTACCCAAATCTATCTAGAGTGGTTAGCCATGCGCACACTCTATCACTATCCCTTGGATCCAGCGTCTCGTCAGGCCCGAATTGTTTTAGCTGAAAAAAAGTTAAAAGCAAAACTCATGCTTGTCGATCCATGGAATCCTGACGCAGCATTTTTAGAAATGACAGCAGAAGCTATGCCGCCGACATTAATGGATGTTGTACCTGGGCGAAAGGTTTATATTTCAGGAGCACGCGCCATCTGCGAATATGCAAATGATGGGTCTGGACGTAATCTCCTTCTTCCAGAAGAACGCGTAGAACGCGCCGAAGCTCGCCGTATTGCAGACTGGTTTGATAAGAAATTTTCTGCCGAAGTGAACGCTTATATATTATTTGAAAAAATTGAAAAAAACCTAACAGGGAGCGGTCCTGCGGACCCTACAACTTTACGCGCCGGGCGTGAACATCTTCAATTTCATCTAAATTATATAACGTGGTTGTTAGAACAACGGGACTGGCTCGCCGGAAGTACCTTTAGTTTAGCTGACGTCGCAGGTGCCGCACATTTGTCCTGTCTTGATTTTCTAGGTGAAATTAATTGGCGCGATTGGCCAGAACTCAAGCGCTGGTATCAAACCATAAAGTCACGTCCATCTGTTCAACCTCTTTTAACTGATACTATCCCAGGTCTGAGGCCTCCCGGTCATTATCGAAATTTAGATTTTTAGGGTATGAACACTTTATCTAAAGCCTGTCTTGCGCGGTTTGAAAAACTTGGCTTTACCCACCCCTTTTTAGTCGATCTATCAACCTTTGGAGACAAGGCTAAACAGGGCTTGCGAGATTATATCGCCGCCAATTATCACGGAACAATGACGTGGATAGAAAAAACAGAGTCCCGCCGTAATCACCCGCAAAACCTTTGGCCAGAGGCAAGGACTGCGATTGTTGTAGGGATGAATTATGGTCCGGACACAAATCCGTTAGCGTCCTTGGATTACCGTGAAAAAGCGACGATTTCAGTTTATGCCAGAAACCGCGATTATCATGAGTTAATGAAAGGCCGCCTAAAAGAACTCGCAGGTCTTATTGCGCGCGATACAAAAGAGGATGTTAAAGTCTTTGTCGACACGGCCCCCTTGATGGAAAAGCCTTTAGCCGCTGCGGCGGGCCTAGGATGGCAAGGTAAACATACTAACCTCGTAAGCCGTGATTACGGGTCGTGGTTATTTTTAGGCGTTATTCTAAGCGCCGCTGAACTCAGCACAACCCCAGCAGAGACTGACCACTGCGGGTCGTGTAGAAATTGTTTGGACATTTGCCCAACCAAAGCTTTTCCTTCAGCCTATAAACTTGATGCGCGGCGCTGTATCTCATACCTAACTATTGAATATTCAGGGGTCGTTGATGTTGAACTGCGTGAAAAAATGGGTAACCGTATTTACGGCTGCGATGATTGCTTGGCCGTATGTCCATGGAATAAATTTGCAGCTGAAAGCGCCGAGATTAAATTAAAAGCAAAACCCGAATTAAATACCCCTAACCTCTCAGAACTCGCCGCCCTGAATGATACTGAATTTCGTAAACGCTTCGCAGGCTCGCCGATTAAACGTATTGGCAGAGATCAATTTATTCGAAATGTCATTTATGCGATCGGTAATAGCGGTGAAGCGTCCTTGAAGTCTTCTGTGACACCGCATCTTACTTCTGATAATAATGTTATAAAGGACGCTGCTACATGGGCATTAAGCCGATTATAGTCCAAAGGATACTTTCAAGTCTTTCAAAAAATAATTGCGTTTAATGATTTTCTCCACCAGTTTAACTCACGGGAGGTATGGGATGCTAAACTTTGAGGAAAAGGCAGAAATTGGCTATGCTAATAGCCCGATATCTAAACTTACTTGGATAGTGTTTTTTCTTTTATTATTAGCAGTTTTTGCTTTCTGTGTTCAGGCGTCCGTTTACATCGCAATGCTTTTAATCTCGATAAGCATAGCCGTAATATGTTTTACTCATGCAATTTTAAAAATAATAGCCACCATTACCTCCAAACCAAAAACTGATATTATTTCAAATCCGTCAGTTTGGCCATTTTATACGGTTCTTGTTCCCCTTTTTCGTGAATCCCATATGGTTGAACAGCTTATGCAAGCCTTAGAGAATATTGACTATCCACTTGAGCGTATAGAAATTTTGATGATTTGCGAATCGATCGATCCAACTACCATCTCGGAGGTAAAACAATTTATACGGCCACCCTTTAAATTAATTATTGTACCTAAAGGCGTACCTCAAACAAAACCCCGTGCATTAAACTATGCCATGCTAGAGGCAAAGGGAGACTTAGTTACAATTTATGATGCTGAAGATATCCCGCATCCGACTCAATTAAAATTCGCGGCAAAAGCTTTTGCCGATGATTTGAAACTTGGCGCGATACAAGCGCCTTTAAATTACCTCAACGCAGATGAAAATTGGCTGACACGGCAATTCGCTCTTGAATACAGCGCGCTCTTTCATGTCTGGATTCCATTTCTAGTCACCGCAAATTTACCTTTTCCATTAGGTGGAACGAGTAACCATCTCCGCAGACAGGCTTTGGACGAAATTGGTGGCAGATGGGATTCATATAATGTGACTGAAGATGCTGACTTAAGTTTTCGCTTAGCTGCCAAAGGTTGGAACTTTGGCTATATTAATATACCAACAGGAGAAGAAGCAGTTAGCTCTTGGCGTGGCTGGCATTATCAACGCTTAAGATGGATTAAGGGGTACATGCAGACGTGGCTTGTCCATATGCGTAAACCCTTTGCGCCCGCAGGACAACAGGGCTTAAAACGTTTTTTTATCTTACAGTTAACGGTTGGGTTAACATTATTAAATGCGATGTTTCATTTGCCTATTCTCCTCTTTTTGATTTGGGTAATGGCACATCAATACCTCCAGACATCTTCTGTCTATGTCCCCATTATTTTTGTAGTAACTCTTGGTTTTAGCTACTTCGCAGGAATTCTTATTGCGATTATGGGGGCAGTACGATCAAATCAGCACAGGTTGATATTCTCTGTTTTAGCGATGCCGCTTTATTGGCTAGCACTTTTTCCGCCAACTGTTCACGCATTATGGGAGTTAGGAACACAACCTTTCTTCTGGCACAAAACAAACCATGGTGTTAAAGGCCGATCATTACCCCCCACTATGTAGACACGCTTTTATTATGACGCCTTCGGATGATTTATTGTTAACAAGTATTGGGCTTGCTGCTTGTATTTTTTTTGGAATTTTAGGGTTTCGTCTGCATTTTAAAAAACACGATGAACTTAAAACGCGCATGATTCCATGGATAATCGTCAGCCTCGCCGCTATTGCAACAGGCTTTATGTTACTAGTGCATTTGGTGAATGTCTTGGGTCTTGAAACTGGTCGCGGCTAAACCAAAATCTAGGCATAAAAAAACCGGAGGGTTTGTCTCCGGCTTTTTAAATATCGTAAGAGACTAACCTTCAGTCGGTGTCTCTTCAGCGGTTGGCGTAGCTTCAGCAGGAGCTTCTTCTGCAGCGGCTTCAACAGGTGCTTCTTTAGCAGCCTTAGCGGCTTCTTTTTCAGCTTCCTTAGCGGCCTTCTCAGCCTCATCAGCAGCTTTCTTCGCTTCTGCCGCAGCTTCTTTAGCTTCTGCTTCACGGATTACGCGGGCTTCTTCTTTACCAACGCGGTCGATAACAAGTTGCTTGGCTTTGGCACCCGGCTCACCTTTTTGCGGGTTATTGCCAGCTTTCCATTCCCAGATACCAGCAGCGGCTAGGAAACGGGCTACGCGGTCAGTTGGGCGCGCGCCCTTGCCGAGCCACTCTTTACATTTGTCTAGATCAAGTTGTACGCGATCTGCGTTGTCTTTTGGAAGCATTGGATTGTAACGGCCAACAATTTCAATGAAACGACCATCACGTGGTGCGCGTGAATCCGCGATTACGATACGGTAGTAAGGACGTTTTTTAGCGCCGTGACGGGCCAGTCTTAGTTTAAGTGCCATGATATTTTCCTTTTAATCTAGCAATTCAATTTATGTTCAAGTCAGTTATTTTGGTAGTTGTTATTTCTTCTTCTTCCCAAAGGGGAGCCCGCCAATACCAGGGAGTTTTGGCATGCCGCCACCCAGTCCAGGCAGCCCTCCAATACTCGGGATTCCTCCTTTACCAAGGCCAGGCATACTGCCCATTTGTTTCTTAAGCTCTTCAAGCATCGCAGGATCCATATCTGCTGGATTAGGCATGCCGCCCGTTCCCCCGCCTTTACCACTCATGCCCTGAGGCATTTTTGGCATACCAGTCATACCGCCCATTTGCGCCATCATATTGGCCATGCCGCCTTTGCCCATTTTCTTCATCATGTCAGCCATCTGACGGTGCATCTTCAAAAGCTTATTCACTTCTTGAACGGACATGCCCGCGCCCGCCGCAATACGTTTTTTGCGAGACGCCTTGAGAAGGTCAGGTTTCTTTCGCTCCTGCGGCGTCATAGACAGGATAATAGCTTGTTGTTGTTTTAAGAGGCGATCATCAATTCCACCAGCCGCATCAAGCTGCTTTTTCATTTTTCCCATACCGGGCATTAATTTCATCAGGCCGCCCATGCCGCCCATTTTTTCCATTTGGCCAAGCTGTTTTCCAAGGTCGTCCAAATCGAACGTGCCCTTTTCCATTTTCTTGGCAACGCGTTCTGCTTCTTTTTCATCGATAACCTTAGAGGCTTTTTCGACAAGGGAGACAATATCACCCTGGCCGAGAATACGCCCTGCCAGCCTTTGTGCGTCAAAAGCTTCGAGCGCGTCAAGCTTCTCGCCAATCCCGAGGAATTTAATAGGCAGGCCAGTTACCGCGCGCATAGAAAGCGCCGCGCCGCCGCGGCCATCGCCGTCAATGCGCGTCAGTACAAGTCCAGTCAGAGGCAGACGCGCATGAAAGCGTTTCGCTGTTTCAACCGCGTCTTGTCCTGTTAAAGCATCAGCGACCAAAAGTGTTTCAATGGGATTGGTCGCTTCGGCGATAGCTGCGACTTCATCCATCAATTCATCATTAATTGTTGTTCGGCCAGCAGTATCAAGAAAGACAACATCATAGCCACCCTTTGCGCCTTCATTCATCGCGCGCTTGGCAATATCCAGGGCAGACTGCCCTTTAACTATAGGTAGAAAGCCTGTGCCTATTTGCTCCGCGAGCATGCCCAGCTGTTCCATCGCGGCAGGGCGGTTTGTATCAAGTGAAGCAAGCAAGACTTTGCGCTTACCTTGTTCTTTTAAAAACTTGCCAATTTTACCAGTCGATGTTGTTTTACCCGAGCCTTGAAGGCCTGCCATCAAAATAGCAACTGGTGGGCGGCCAGATATATTGAGTTGTGAACTTACAGCCGCTTTTTCAATATCGCCTTCATCTTCAGAGAGCGTTCCGCCGAGCATATCAACAAGCCCGTCATGAACGATTTTAACAATTTGCTGGCCGGGCTTAACCGATTTGATGACCTTCTCGCCAACAGATTCAACTTTAATGCGCTCGATAAATTCTTTAACAACGGGTAGAGCAACATCAGCTTCAAGCAGGGCGACACGAATTTCGCGCATAGCAGCGGTAACATCCTTTTCGGAAAGCGCGCCGCGTCCCGTGAGGTTGTCAAAGACACCACTAAGTTTATCACCAAGAGCTTCGAACATCGTTTTCCTTTGTCATCTGAAACTTCCGGTTTCAGCATTCGTTTAAATCAATACAGCGTATGATTTATATGCTCCGCATAGCACTAAATGCCCCGGTGAACGATAACGTCGACCAGAGGACCCCGCCTGCATCGTTCTCAGGCTTTTAAAACAAAGGCAGGAGCTGTCGCACAGGTCAGAGCGCAGGATAATACTGCGCGGATTTGCAGGGCGTATAAGCGGCAAGAGAAAAGATGTCAAACAGAGAATGACAAGCCATAGGCTAGTCATTTTTCAAAACGAATCTGAGGTAAAAACTCAACGTATAAGTATTATCTCAAAGGGCTTAGCTTATATTATGTTCGTCCATTTGAACACAGAAGTGGCCAACACATTAAAGTACAGATTTGAAATAGCCTCTAACCCAATACCAAGACACAGAGATAGACTCTCTACTAGAACGTAAAGCCTCCCTCGACAAATATGGCCGTCGCTTTTTCTGTCTCTTCGCCCACAACAAGGCCTGTCGCGATTGGGACTGTGCGTTCTATATATTGAACGCCTGTTCCGAGCGTGAAGCGGTCAAACTCATAACTAATTCCCGCAACAATTTGATCAGATGTGAGGTTGATGTTTTCATCTTCGGCGTAGCCATAGCTGGCGGAAAATCCAATCTTGGACGGTTTCCATGTAATTCCTGCGTCCCAAGCTGTGTAATCACCATCATTAAGACCGTTATTACTTTGAAGGTACGATCCACCGACAGTCCAGTCAGAAAGCTTAATTTCAATACCCGCATTATAAGCAGAAAGATCATCAAAGGCTTCAAGGCCGCTTTGCTCAGACGCGATTGCATAAGTCCCTGTGGCTTCGACTTCGAGGCCATTTGCAAACTTACGGTCAAGAGATAGGCCAACTTCGAAAACATCATCCAGGTCTGGTGAGAACGCGCCGCTTTCATCCGACCCATTACTGCGAACACAATAATCAACGCCGCAAGCGCGTGCATTAGGCGCATAACTCAATCCGAGCTGAACGCCTACGCCAATTTGATCCCCTAGCAAGCGCGGTGAGGTATAAGTTACTTTTTCAGCAAAACCAGACGCATCATTGACCGTTTTAACACTGTCCAGACCTGTATAATCGACAGGTGAGTTTGAGGCATTTACCGCAAGTAATGTCGGCGCGCCAAGTGAGAAAAGGTAAGCCGCTCCGTCATCACGGCCAACAGTCACATCGCCATAAGCAGATCGCAAAAAGATATAAGCCCCCTCAAGCTCTGCTTCGAAGTCATCTGCGTTATCAGCGCCAGAAGTATAAAATTGTGATGTATGTCCCCGCAAAGCCGTTGGCGTGCCATTAATATCTACAGAGGCGCAACCCGCTATATCTGGCGCACAATCTCCTACCAAACCTCCAAAACCGCGGCGGTACCTATCATATTGAGCCCGAGCTTCTAGGTTAATCCCATATTCTAAACCACCAGCCGTAATAGCGCTGGCTTCAAATGTAACGCGGCCATCACCAATAAAATCTTCATTCCATCCATCGCGGTCGGTTTCCTCGCGGTCTGTCGCGGCCGCACCCAGTCTTAAAGCGCCGGAAAGTGTGGTCTTCCATTTTTTTAACCCTAAACGGTCAATCCAACTTCCTTTAGCATAATTTTGCTGTCCCGCTTGTTGCCTAGCCTGCGATCTACCTTGCTGAGACGGTTGACCATATCCTCTATCATATCCAGTAGATCCAGTACTCGCACCTTGATATTGCGTCTTAGTATTTTGCGGGTAAGGCGCCTGAGAGCGTCCTGGGTAATAAGCGCCGCTTTGCGGAGCGGGACTTGTTGAATTTTGATCAGAGTATGTTTGTGATCCAGAGCGGTTTTGAAATTTAGAATTTTGATAAGGCGAACCCTGCGGTGCAAAACTATAATCTTCTGTCTGTGAAAAATCCTGGTCTGAAAATATTTGTGGCGCATTAGAAGCAGGTGTTTGATAATTATAGGCGCGCGGATTTGGTACTGAAGAATCAGGTGTGTAAGATGAATTTGTGTGAGGTGATCTCACAGGTAAAGTTTGACTTGGAATTTGGCTCGGAATTTGGTTTGCCGTGGGTTTGAATGGATTATTATATTGAGAAGTTGAGGGTGTCGGCACAGAAGGCGCGGCTGTTTCCCAAGCTTTTTTCTTAACTTTATTCGCAAAAGGGGAAGTGCTGGTTTGCGCGCTCGCAACAGTCATCACCCCTAAGCCCAAAATAACCAAAGGGACCACATAGGTTTTGCCGTTCAAGATGAGTGACATTACAAACTCCACTGTACAGGTAGAAATTCCCGCACCATTGCCTTTGTAATCACTTGCGCTTCCTAAAAAATGGTTAACAAATCTTTTAAATCGTAGGTTTACTGCGGTTTTTAGCCAATTTAAGACTTATTATTTCCACATAGTAAGGCTAGCCCGCCGCGTTTTTGGTGCTATAACCCCTCAACTGATTTGAACTATGATTATGCACCCAGTGCAATTTTGGAGTCCCCTATGCCGACCATCCGCATGCCAGCCTTTTTCGTTTCAACCTTTATGGCCGCAACCCTTTTGATAGGGTGCAGTTCACTTGGGATAGGTAAAAACAAAGCTCGCGCTGAAAGAGCCGTCGCAACCCAAACACCAAACATAGGCGTAAACTCTTTTCTTTGGCGCGCAACTCTAGAGACCTTAAACTTTATGCCTCTAGATCAGGTCGACCCTTTTGGCGGCGTTATTGTCACAGATTGGTATGCTTCGGCTGAAGCGCCCCAAGAAAGATTCAAAGCGAATGTCTTTATACTAGATACAAATCTTCGCGCTGACGCACTTAAGGCCTCGATTTTCAAGCAAACCCGTACAGCCAGCGGCTGGGATGATGCAGCAATTGATGCCGATACAGCCCGCCAGATTGAAAACGCAATTCTAACACGTGCCCGTCAACTTTATATCGCGACTGTTGACGCGCAATAAAGCTAGCCTCAAATACTGACTCTGCTATAGAGCGGCTTTAATTTAATTAAGGCCGCTTTTTTCATGTCCGAACGTTACAATGCCGCAAATGTTGAACCCCGCTGGCAAAAGGTGTGGGCAGAAGGCGATGTTTACCGCGCCGATGACAATAGCGAGAAGCCAAAATTCTACGCGCTGGAAATGTTCCCCTACCCCTCTGGCCGTATTCACATGGGCCATGTACGCAATTACGCGATGGGCGATGTCGTCGCGCGCTATAAAAAAGCACAAGGCTTTGAAGTCCTCCACCCTATGGGCTGGGATAGTTTTGGGATGCCAGCGGAAAACGCGGCGATAGAAATTGGCGGTCATCCGAAAGATTGGACTTACGGCAACATCAAAGCGATGAAAGAGCCGCTAAACCGTCTTGGCTTTGCGCTGGATTGGTCACGTGAATTTGCGACCTCGGATGAGGCCTATTACAAACAGCAGCAAAATGTGTTCCTAAAGTTTTGGGATAATGATCTCGTTTACCGCAAGACCGCCAAAGTCAATTGGGACCCTGTCGACAATACGGTTCTGGCTAATGAGCAAGTCATTGACGGCAAAGGCTGGCGCAGCGGCGCGGTTGTTGAACAGCGCGATATGGATCAATGGTTTTTCAAAATCACCCACTACGCCGAGGAACTTTTGGAAGGGTTAGAAACACTCGACCGCTGGCCCGAAAAAGTAAAAACCATGCAAGCCAACTGGATTGGGAAGTCTGAAGGTTTGGAGATGCGCTTTAAGTGGGTTGATGGAGACAAAGTAATTGGTGACAAAATTTATACTGGCACCGAAGTTTTTACGACACGTCCAGACACATTATATGGCGCAAGTTTTATTGCCCTTTCGCCTGACCACCCAATTACGAAAGTATTGGCAAAGGAAAACAGTGAAGTTGAAAGTTTTCGTGTGGACTGCGCCAAAATCGGAACAACGGAAGAAGCCATTGCAACCGCCCCAAAACTGGGTTTCGATACAGGCCTACAAGTTAAGCACCCTTTCACAGGTCATCCCCTTCCTGTTTGGATAGCTAACTTTGTTCTTATGGGTTACGGCACAGGCGCTATTTTTGGATGTCCAGCTCATGATCAACGCGACCTCGATTTTGCGCGTAAATATGATTTGGATGTTACGCCTGTTGTTTTGCCTGACGGCGAAGACGCGGCCAATTACGCTATTGGTACCGAAGCCTATACGGGTGAAGGCACATTATTTAATTCAGAGTTTTTGAATGGGTCTAACAAGACTGATGGTATCACCACCGCGATTTCTAAAATCGAAGAGATGGACCTTGGTAAAGGCGTCACGAATTACCGCCTTCGCGATTGGGGTGTTAGCCGTCAACGTTATTGGGGTTGTCCTATTCCCGTTATTCATTGTGGTGATTGCGGTGTTGTGCCTGTCCCCGAAGCAGACCTGCCTGTTGCCCTGCCCTATGATATAAATTTTGATAAACCAGGTAATCCGCTCGACCGTCACCCGACTTTTAAAGATGTTGATTGTCCGACTTGCGGAAAAGCAGCCCGCCGTGAGACCGATACGCTTGATACTTTCGCTGATAGCTCTTGGTATTTCGCCCGCTTTGCAGGGGGGAATACCGACGATGCTCCTTTTGATAAAAAAATCGCCTCTGATTGGCTCCCCGTAGATCAATATGTTGGCGGCATTGAACATGCCGTTCTGCATTTGCTTTATTCGCGTTTCTTTACGCGCGGCCTCAGAGATTGCGGTTTACTTGACCTTCCCAGCGGTGAACCTTTCGCAGGGCTCTTTACGCAAGGCATGGTCACACATGCAGTCTTTACGGATGCCGATGGTAATTTTGTTATGCCCGCCGATGTTGATGATAAAGACGGTAAGCTTATCCATTTAGAAACGGGCAAAACCATCACTAAAGGCGATGTCATCAAGATGTCTAAATCCAAGAAGAATGTTGTTGACCCTAATGATATTATCGAAGGTTACGGCGCAGATGTGGCACGCTGGTTTGTCCTGTCCGATAGTCCGCCAGAACGCGATGTCGAATGGACCGAAGCAGGCGTTATTGGCGCGTGGCGTTTTGCCAATAAGGTTTGGGCGCTTGTCTCCGAAACCCCTAAAATGAATCCAATGTCTGTTGCAACTGATGCCAAAGACGATGCTTTAGAGCTTCGCCGCTTTGCGCATAAGGCGATGGCGAAAATCACATCTGGTATTGAGAGCTTTCGTTTTAACACATCGGTCGCGCAAATTTATGAACTGACCAACGCGCTTAAGAAATACCAAGCCAATGATGATGCTAAAGCCGAAGCGCTGGGTATGCTCATCCGCGCTATTGCGCCTTTTATGCCGCATTTGTCTGAGGAATGTTGGGCGCATCTTGGAGGAGAAGGTCTATGTTATCACGCGCCTTGGCCCGCAGTTGATGAAAACCTTTTGGTTGAGGACAGCGTCACGCTACCTTTGCAAGTTAACGGTAAGCGCCGCGGCGAAATCACTGTACCTACTGATATTTCCAAAGAAGACGCAGAGAAACTTGCCCTTGCTGACCCTGCTGTTATCCGCACAATTGATGGCCTAACTGTAAGGAAAGTCATTGTTGTTCCCGGGCGGATTATCAATATAGTAGCCTCATGATCAAAAAGACTCTGATAAGCCTCATGGCTCTGCCTTTAATAACTGGTTGCGGGTTTACACCCTTGCATGCAACCTCAACAGTGGCTAGCGGCATCAAGTTTGAAGATGTCAGCATTAAAATCACAGACGGCGCCGACCAAGGTGATAAAGAAGCTGGGTTTTTTATCATGCAACGCCTAAGAGACCGTATTGGCGAAAATACAGGACGTCATGTATTAACACTTACCCCTCAGCTTTCACGCGCAGGTTTTGGCGTCAATTCTATTGATGTCGCCTCACGTTATGATTCTATTATTACAGTCAATTATACGCTTAATGATACAAAAACGGGTGACCTCCTCACGAAAGGTTCGGTTAGAGCTATTTCTACCTTTGGAGCTCCGCTTGACCCTTATGGTTTGATTGCAGCAGAAAAAAGCGCGCTCCAACAAACCACCAAAGAGGCAGCCGACCGCCTGCTTATTAAACTTGCCAGCTATTACACTAATTCAAAAAAATGAAATTAACGGGCACGCGGGCCACGCGTTTCATATCAGCGCCGCAAACTGACATAATTGGTGTTTTATTTTATGGGCCAGATAGAGGCCTTGCCAAAGAGCGTGCTAATCAACTCGCTAAATCCTATTGCAACAACCCTGAAGACGCCTTTGCGGCTACCGTTTTAACAGCTGATGACTTAGCCTCAGATCCAGCAAAATTAGCAGATGAGATGTCGGCGCTCTCTATGTTTGGAGATGCACGTCTTGTCCGCGTGAGATTAGATCATGAGCGCAACGGCGCGGCCATAAGTAAGATCATCAAGTCCTTTGATACTGACCCTAAAAAGGCCGAAGCTAAACTTATTATAGAAGCAGGTGATTTAAGTCCGCGTTCTGCTGTTCGTAAAACCTTTGACGCGGCTGGAAATTTTGCTTCTATCGGATGCTACACAGCGAGTGCAAATGATCTTGCTAACCTTGTGCGCACAACGCTTAATGGTTTATCTATTTCAATTGAAAGCGATGCTTTAGATTTATGGATTCCCTTACTTAGCGGGGATCATGCCTTGGCCCGCGGGGAAATAGAGAAAGTAGCCCTATATAAGGGTTACGGCGCACAAGTTGGCGCAAAAATCACAGTCGAAGATATACGTAAACTTGCTGCTGGCGGACAAAGCGTCTCTATTGACGACATTATTATGAGCGCAATGGATGGACGGCTTCATGAGTGTGATGCACAATTCAAACGCGCTGTTGCTGGCAAAATAAATTCCGCTGTTATACTTCGTAGCCTTCAACGTCACTTAGGACGTTTAATCGAAGCTAACGCCAATATGGATAGCGGAGAAAGCCCAGAGGGGGCCATTAAGTCACTTCGACCTCCTGTTTTCAAAATGCAAGAACGGGCCTTTCTTGGTCAACTCCGCTTATGGCCTGGACGTATGTTACGTCGGGCCTTATCTCAAACTATGGAAGCTGAAAAACAACTCAAAACAGCTGCAGCTCCAGGCGATGCAATTACGGGACGCTTGTTATTGGCTCTTGCGGGTTATGCTAAAAAAAGACGCTAAGACGGGTATTTGCTTACAGGCCTTGTTCGATCAAAAATTTATCAAAAGCATTAAAAAACTGATCACGGTATACATCACGCTCTAAAAACAACTCATGCATAGCGCCTGGAACAACCACGTAGCTTCCGCCTGCATTCTTAGCAAATGTCTCATTTGACTTAGGGTCTACAATAGGGTCCGCTCCAGCTGCCACGATAAGGCAAGGAATATTCAGCTCAGACGCATTCCGATTTACGTAAGACATTGCCTTAAAAGAAGCTACAATCCACCCGTAGGTTGGCGGTCCAAGCCGCAAACGCGGTGTTGTTTGAAAATAGGAAGCCCAGTGACGGTAACGATCCTTATCTGAGGTCAATTTATTTATGTTAAATGGAACGGGTAACCCGCTACGTTGTTTTTGAAATGGAAGGTTTTTTGTCTTCCAACCTAATGCCGAACACAACTGTATTATCCATTTCATAATATGGGTATCAACATCAAATAAGCCCAACATAGGCGCCGAACATATAACAGCTGATGGATTGATTGCTCCGCTTATGACAGACTGCAAGGCAATTGTTCCGCCCATAGAATGACCCATAACAATATGAGGTTTAGGTAATAGCGGTCCTAACTCTTCAGTCGCAAAAGCAAGATCATCAGCGTAGGTTTGATAATCATCAATGTAACTTTTCATCTTATCTTCAAGCATACGGTCAGAGAGACCTTGACCGCGCGGGTCAACAACAAGCACATTGAAACCACGATCTATAAAATCCGCAATAGTCTCTAGATATTTCTCAATAAATTCAGTTCGGCCCGGTGAGAAAATAATTGAGCCACGTGGATCATTAGTATTTGCAGTCGCGTGCATCACGCGCAGCCGCACATCACCATTTTTAATGTAATACAGCCGCATACGCGGCTCTAGGGTCTCCGGTAACGGGCGACCACCTGGCTGAATAATTTCAGCTTCTTCAAATTCGGGAAATGCTGCAATCATATAAAAAAGGGGACAAAGCCCCCCTATATTATGTTCAACCCTTACGGGTCTTACATGTTTGAGAAAATGCTCTGAAGACCCATTGCAACAGACATATCGCCTGCTACTTTGAGTTTACCAGACATAAAAGCCATCATTGGGTCAAGATTACCCTCAGCCAAAGCTATGAAATCGTCTTTCGTAACGGAGATTGTACAATCCGCATCATTATCTTCTGTTGTCGCTTGTGTACCAGAGGCGAAGACACAACCGTCATCACCAAAATCAAATTTCACTGACTTTTCAGTCCCGCCAGCTTTTTCTAAAGCTTCGCTCATTTTCGTTGCGATATCTGCGTTTTCCATAATTATGTCCTTTTATATCTGCAAGTGTTACAAACTATATGGGGTTTCACTTCCAAAAGTGCTATTTTTTTTTCAACTCTATTTTTCAGCTCTAAAAAGGTTTTCTGAACTTGAGCGTAGCCCGATCAGATTCGCCGATATTTTTGAAGAGTTCAGCATCAAAACCTTTAGCCTCATCACTACCTTCTTTAGGTAAACGAGAACGCGGCTGTAATGTCCAAACACCAAAAGGGTGATCTGCTGTATCTCGTGGATTAGCATTAATTTCACTACTTTCTACAAATTCAAAACCAGCACGTATAGCAATATCCTTCATATAAGATTCTTGGACATAGCCTGTTGAACCTTTAGGGTCTTGAACTGCAGATTCTGGGAGACGATGCTCTACTATGCCTAAAATTCCGCCAGGCTTTAAAGCTCTAAAAAATTCGCTATAGGCTTGATCAGTATAACCGCCCCCCATCCAGTTATGAACATTACGGAATGAAAGCAAAACATCAACAGATTCAGCCTGTAAAATTGGACCTGAATCTTTTAGAAAAGCTCCATATTCTATATCACCATATACCGCCGCATCAGAATATTTTTCTTTAAAACCAGCAATACGTTTATCAAGTCGGTCACTTACGCCCTCTGGATAAAGAACAGCAACATATTTTCCACCATTTTCTTTTAGATAAGGCGCCGTTACATTTGTGTACCATCCAGGCCAAATTTCAGCGACAGTTTTACCTGGTGAAACTTCAAAAAACTTTAGTGTTTCAACGGGATTACGATATTGATCGCGTGCCGCTTCTTCTGCCCGGCGCGGGTGAGACATTATATCTGCCATCGTTGTACTTGAGGCCACAGCCTTTTCAATAACTGCTACTGCTTTCGTTTCTGTTGTTGGAGAGCCTCCAGAACACGCAACTAGGCTTAGTGCGCTAGTTGATAGGGCTAAGCCCGTTAAAAATTTAATCATCATCAAAACTTTCGTTGGTCTTATACTTTATAATTTGTTTCTAACTTAATTATGGATAACTTCAAATACAGTTTTTACTCTTGAAACCTGAAATCTCCTTCCCACCTGTTTCTACGGGGCGCCGATAATGGGTCTAGAAACTGAAAGGTTGCTCATAATGAAAGCCTAAACTTACATTGGTAAAAGGATGTAATAAATATGAGACTTTATTATTTTACCCCACTTTACCATTCTTTTGTTGGATTTGATAGAATGGCTAATTTGATAAATTCAGCGACTCAACAGGTTAATGCTGGAAATAGTTACCAGCCCTATAATGTTATTTAACTTACTGAAAACACTCATAAAAAATCAACCTCGCTATTGCTGGATTTTCATTAAATGAGCTAGAAATAGAAAGTCATGAAAATGTGCTAAAAGTTACAGGAGCGCGCATAAGCACATCAGATAATGACGCAACAGAATACCTTCATCACGGCATAGCCGAACGCAGTTTTGATCGGTGCTTTCAATTAGCTGATCATATTCTTGTAGAAGGGGCAGATCTTAAAAATGGTCTCTTAATTATCTCACTAAAACGTGAACTGCCAGAAGCTTAGAAACCAAAAATAATTTCTTTTAATGAATCAAATTTAATCAATTCAAAACCTAACGGTAAGGCCAAAGCTGCTTAAATAGTATCAACGCAAGCATCTTATCCACCTTTTTCCCCAAAGGTTATTGGATTACATTAGATATTGCGCATGATGGCGACGTTACGTGATAACCACTCCCAGTTTACGTAATGTCGCCACTTTATTTTTTACACATCACAATTAAGTCAAATTCCCAATTCACGACATAAATCTGTACCTAATAAATATGGTGATTTACCATCTACAAAGGCTTGATTTACGAGATTTAAAATTTTCTCATTATAGGGAGCATTTTTGCCCATCTGTTTTGCAAGCTTTACAATAGCGCCCTGTAGGTAATCGACCTCCGCATGTCTTCCCATCTCAAGATCATCCAACATAGATGAACGTGCACTTGCATCAATTTTCACGATTTTATTCATGATAATTCTGTATATAATGTTTGGAAGACGTAAAACTTTAATCATTTTATCAGCAGATGCTTTACCAAAATTAGCAGGTTCAACACCTGAAGCCCTTACAACATAAAGTCCCTCTTCAATAAGTTTAGCTAGTACCTTTCGGTAATCACGCTGCATTAAACCGCTACGTAAAGTTCCGCCTGTTAAAGTATTAAGAGCATTATTGAGATTAACTAAGAGCTTCCCCCATTGGATAGCAATTATATCATCGTAGAGATCTAAACCCTGTTCTGAAATAGCAAAGGCTTTCACAAGTTGGTCTAAACGGATATCTCCGCTCTGCACACTTAAGTCACCTTCAGTTCCACAATGAAACTTACCAGGCCCCGTTCCTGTAACATTAAAAGGGACTACTCCGCCAAGCACCTTGTTGTGTAGAAGGTACTGATTTAAAACGCCTACGTTACTAACCCCGTTTTGGAAGCTTATAATTAATGCGTTGGTTTGTACAAATTTTGCAATAGTTAGTGCAGTTAACATTGTGTCTTGAGATTTTACTGTGACAATAATAATGTCCGCTTTACCAACAGAATTCTCATTCGTTGTAAACTTAATAGCACTGCTTCCAAGGTAAATTGTATCACGAGTAAAATGAGTTAAAGTTAGGCCATTTTTTAAAATATCCTTCTTTAACTTTTCTCGTCCAAGTAAAGTTACATTACACCCAGCATTTAAAAGTTGACCACCAAGATAACACCCGATTGAACCCGCGCCAAAAATAAGAATGTTCATAGACATAATTAAATTTATTTTTCCTGATTTATCAGAAAAATATCAAGTATTCATACTGTCAAAGAAGTCTGAATTAGTTTTGCTATCTTTTAATTTAGACAATAAAAATTCAATTGCGTCCATTGTTCCCATCGGATTTAAAATCCGTCTTAGGACGTAAGTCTTTTGTAACTCCATAGGAGCCAAAAGAAGCTCTTCCTTACGTGTTCCTGATTTTGTTATATCTATAGCTGGGAAAATACGTTTATCAGCTACTTTACGATCAAGAACAATTTCAGAATTACCTGTACCTTTAAATTCTTC
The DNA here is from genome assembly GCA_023300105.1 of Hellea sp. Lineage (GTDB taxonomy): Bacteria > Pseudomonadota > Alphaproteobacteria > Caulobacterales > Maricaulaceae > Hellea. The sequence continues at coordinate 61,536 of JALZWM010000018.1, read as the reverse complement.
AAATATAACTTCATCCATACGGGATCCTGTTTCAATTAAAGCTGTTGCAATGATTGTGAGTGAGCCCCCTTCTTCTATATTTCGCGCTGCGCCAAAAAAGCGTTTTGGGCGTTGGAGTGCGTTTGCATCAACACCACCAGTTAGAACTTTACCTGAACTTGGAACAACTGTGTTGTAGGCACGGCCCAGTCTGGTGATTGAATCAAGTAAAATTACAACATCTTTACCATGTTCAGTTAAGCGTTTTGCTTTTTGAATTACCATCTCTGCAACTTGAACGTGGCGCGTAGCTGGCTCATCAAAAGTTGAAGATACTACTTCGCCTTTAACAGAGCGTTGCATATCTGTTACCTCTTCTGGACGTTCATCAATTAAGAGAACTAAGACGTAACATTCAGGATGATTTTTTTCTATAGAATGTGCAATATTTTGAAGAAGAACAGTTTTACCAGTGCGCGGAGGCGCAACTATTAAAGCTCTCTGACCTTTGCCAATAGGTGAAACTATATCAATTATTCTGCCAGAAATATCTTTAGCTGTTGGATCTTCAATTTCCATTTGGAAACGTTGATCAGGATATAGTGGTGTTAGACTATCAAAATGTGCCTTATTACGGGCTTGTTCAGGCGTCCCAAAATTCATTGACTTAACAGTTGTTAAGGCAAAATAACGCTCATTTTCCTGCGGACTTCTAATTTGTCCTGATACTGTATCACCTGTACGAAGACCTAATTTACGAACTTGATCCATACTAACATAAATGTCGTCTGGGCCTGGTAGATAATTTGCTTCAGGTGCTCTTAAAAAGCCAAATCCGTCTTGTAGAACTTCTAAAACTCCCCCTCCATTAATTTGAATTTCATCTTCCGCTAAATCTTTCATAACGCGAACGAAAATATCCTGTTTTCGCATTGAACCTGCATTTTCAAGACCTACTTCTTCAGCAAATTCTATTAATTCTGCTGGTTTTAAATTTTTTAAATCTTGAAGACTAAGAGATGTCATTGTCTCCAAATCTAATTTTAGTGTGTCTGACATGGTAATCCATTAATATAGGAAAATCTCTTCAGCTATGGTGCTAATTATGGAAGAGAAGATGATCAGGACGATCATTATGTTTGCCCTTAATCGGCAAAATATTAAGCGTCAAGGCTTTTAGAAGGGTTTAACTATAACCATTATAACAATAATAATTGTTAAAATTGCAGGAACTTCATTAATTTGTCTAAAAAACTTTTCAGATTTTGGTCTCATGCCGGCCGCAAACAGTTTTTTCTGTTTAGATAAAAAAATATGGTATCCCATTAAACTAAACACAAGTAGTAATTTTACAGGTAACCATATGGTGCTTGTTAAATTGGAAGTATTGTAACCAATTAATACCAATCCAAATATAAATGAAGTAATCATTGCAGGGTTCATAATAATACGCATCAGCTTTTGCTCAGCTTCAAGCATTTTAATTTCAAGTTCACCGCCTATTTCAGATTGACTATGATAAACAAAAAGTCTTGGTAAATATAGTAATCCAGCCATCCAGAATATAACTGCAATCAAATGTAGGGCTTTAGCCCAGTTATAAAAATCAGACATAATTTCCCTCACCCATACGCACATGATTAATCACAGCATGAACATTTTCAATTTTTACATCAGGCGAAACACCATGACCTAAATTAAAAATATGAGGACCTCTCGCTGTATCAATCACCGTTTGAACGGCTTTACGTAACACATCTCCGCCAACGCGAAGTGCTAATGGATCTAAATTACCTTGATAAGGCATATTTTCAGGAAGATAATCTCTAACTGTATCTAAGGGAGTATCAGTTCCTATTGCTAAACCTGTAACATTTGTAAGCTTAGCATAACGTACAGCATTTAAACCTGCACCACGAGGGAAGCCGATGATGGGATTATCGATACCGGCATCTCTAACTAAAGAAATTATTTTCTTAGTAGGTTTTATAACTAAACGTTCAAATAAATCAGGAGATAATCCTTCCGCCCAACTTTCGAATATTTTTAAAACATCAACCCCAGCTTTAGCTTGATTAATTAGATATTCTGCACTTGATAAAGTAAGGGCCTCTAATAAATCATTCATAGCCTCAGAATTTTCATATGCAAAACGTTTTGCAACTTCTTTATTTGGAGAGCCTCTTCCTTCAATCATATAAGTTGCAACAGTCCATGGACCACCACAAAATCCGATAAGCGCTTTATCTTTATTTAATCTACGTTTTACACGGTTTATTGTATCATAAACAGGCGATATCTTATCAGCTGCACTATTTATAGTTAGTTTAGCTATGTCTTTAGGCTCTATTGGATTTAAAACAGGTCCTACACCTTTGATAAACTTTACTTCCCGACCCAATCCGATTGGTATTAAAAGAATATCAGCAAATAATATAGCAGCATCCATATCGTAACGTTCAACTGGCTGTAATGTTACTTCAGCTGCTTTTTCTGGCGTAAAGCAAAAATCTATAAAATCTTTTGCTGTTTCGCGTACAGCTAAATATTCAGGTAAATGCCGACCTGCTTGTCTCATCATCCATATAGGTGATATTTCTTGTTTTTCGCCTGATAAGACTTTTAAAATACTTGATGTCAAAATTTATGAACCATTTTATCCGCTTTGGTATTCTTCTTCTTATATATTTTTTATAAGTAGTGATAGTGTTAGAAGGAGGTATATGTTGATGCTTTTAACCCTTTATTAATTAAGGTTAAAATTTATTGTATTTAGGTTTATAAGTTCTATGTGGATAGTTCTCGTATTTTTGCTTTAATAAAATATTTAGACATTCTAAAACATTGATTTTTATAGGTAAAATTAAGTACAGTTTTCTGGATTATTTAAATGATACATTTTATCCCTAGGATTCAGTGTATTATATTTTAATATTTAACAGATGTATGGTGCTGTTAGTATAAATTGGTTTTCTTCATATATTTCAGAGATTACTTATTTGATTCTCTAATTGTGGACAAGAATATTGAAATGCGAGTATGTGGAATCAAACTTCAGGTGTTTAATGTCAGAACCAAATAAAAATATTGCGATATATTTCCATGTGCACTTAGTCTCTGATTCTACAGGGGAAACACTTGTTGCTATGATGAAAGCTTCAACAGCTCAATTTCGTAATGCTACAGCTTTAGAACATTTACACACATTGGTCAGAAGCGAACGTCAAATGGAATCTAGTTTAGCTCAGATTGAAGCTAAACCTGGAATAGTCTTATACACTCTAGTAAACCCAGAAAGACGAAAATTTTTAGAGAAACGTTGTGCAGAACTAAACATACCAGCTATATCTATACTTGACCCTACTTTATCTATCTTAGGTCGATATTTAGGTGCGTCCATGATTAGCGAGATCGGCGCTCAAAGAACTTTAGATGCTGAATATTATAATCGTATAGAAGCTTTAGATTTTGCGATGGCGCACGATGATGGTCAAAATGTTCCTGGTCTACGTAATGCTGAGATTATATTATTAGGTATTAGCCGGACATCTAAAACACCAACATGCATTTACTTGGCAAACCGAGGTTTTAGAGCAGGAAATATCCCATTAGTTCCAAATGCACCGTTACCCACTATTTTAGATGGTTTTCACACTCCATTTATAGTTGGTCTTGTTGCTTCACCTGACCGTATCGTTCAAATTAGAGAGCAACGTCTTATGGGCCTAAAACAAAATGAACAGACAGATTATATTGATGTTGATAGAGTTCGTGACGAAATGCGTGAAGCGAAACGTATGTTTCTTAAAAAGGGATATAAAGTAATTGACGTTACTCGAAAATCTATTGAAGAAACTTCGGCGCAAATTATTAACGCATATCAGACGTATAAATCTTCATGAGTAATTTACCCATTATACTCGCATCTGGTAGCTTAATAAGACGGCAAATTCTTAAGGATGCGGGGATAAATTTCAAGGTAATCACGCGTCCTGTTGATGAAAATGCTATAAAAGTTTCAATGCTAGCTGAAAACTCTCATTTAAGAGATATCCCCGATGCTTTAGCTGAGGCTAAGTCTGTCAGGGTCAGTAGCCAAGTGGCAGGTCTTGTGATTGGCGCTGATCAGATTATGGTTATGGGTGGTCGCTTGTTCGATAAGCCTAAAGATATGGCGGAAGTAAAAACACGCTTGATGAAGATGCGGGGACAAACACACTACCTAATTGGGGCTGTTGTAATAAGCGAAAATGGAAGTCCAGTCTGGCGGCATCTTGCGAAGACTAAATTAACAATGCGAGACTTTACAGAAAGTTTTTTAGATGATTATTTAAAAGCTGAAGGTGATACTTTGCTTGAATCAGTCGGTGCCTATAGGTTTGAAGGTCGAGGGTCTCAGCTTTTTTCAAACGTTGAGGGCGATTTCTTTTCTATACTGGGCTTGTCTCTGCTACCTGTAATGGATTATTTGCGCCAAAGAGGAGCAATTTTGTCATGAACCAAACTATGACATTAGCAGGGGTTTGTGGCTGGCCTATCCATCAATCTCTATCCCCAGTGTTACATAATTATTGGTTGAAAGATCTTGGCATTTCGGGGGCTTATGTACATTTTGCTGTTCGTCCTGATGAAGCTGTAAGGGCGTTTCAAGGTCTTAAGAAAACATCTATCTCAGGTGTAAATGTGACGATGCCGCTTAAGTCCTTAGCTTTTCAGTCTGCTGACGAACATAGTTCCGACGCTCTAAAGCTAGGGGTTGCGAATTGTTTGTATAAAAAAAATGGTATGTTGATTGCGCATAATACAGATATGGAAGGCTTCGCTGCCCCTTTATTAAAGGTACTAGGCGCTCAGAAACTAGCAAATACCTCCGCGCTCGTTATAGGTAGCGGGGGTGCAGCTAAGGCTGTTATAGGATCTCTTCTATCATTAAATGTGCCTGAGATCAGAGTGTGTGCTAGAAATGATGGGGCCGCTGAAAATCTTGCATCATCGTTAAATTTACCAAGTTTTTACAACGTACCTTGGGATCAGCGTACGATAGCAGTTCGAAGCTCTGGCCTTGTCATTAATGCTAGTGCGGGGGGTATGCAAGGTAAGCCGCAATTGGATATGGACTTGTCTGGTATTTCTTCTGACAGTTTTGTTTATGATTTGGTTTATGTTCCGCAGGAAACAAGGTTGTTGTACAATGCTAAAAAAATGGGCTGTAGAACTTTGGGGGGTCTTGAAATGTTAATTGCTCAGGCAAGGCCTTCCTTTAAGTATTTCTATGGTCAAGCGCCGCGCATTGATTGTGACCCGACGCCCATATTGTTGCAACATTTACGGATTAATTAATGATAATCATTGGGCTTACGGGTTCCATTGGGATGGGCAAGTCAACTACGGCTGAAATGTTTAAAGCCGAGGGGTGCCCCGTCTTTGACGCGGATGCTACAGTCCATCAGCTTTACGCAAAAGGCGGTAAGGCTGTTCCAATAATTAAATCAGTGTTCCCCGATGCTGTTATTAACGGCGCTGTCGATAGGGGTATATTAAGAAAGCACATGCGGGCGGACCCGTTGCAGTTAAAAGTTCTTGAGAGTTTTATTCACCCTCTTGTTGGTGAGGTTCGCTCTCAATTTTTTAATACATATAAACACGCTGATATTGTTGTGCTTGATATTCCGCTTCTATTTGAAACAGGCATGGATAAATTCATTCAACATATTGTAGTTGTGACTGCTCCCGCTGATGTACAGCGAAAACGTGTATTAGCAAGAGAGGGCATGACCGCTGAATTGTTCGAGTCTTTACTTGCCCGCCAAACGCCAGACGCAATAAAGAGAAAACGCGCTCATACACTGATATTTACACATAAGGGCTTGGAGAATGCGAGAGAACAGGTTCAAACTCTTTTAGTAAAGTTGACAGCTAATTAGGTAGATCATGGGCGGTAAACGCGAAATTTGTTTTGATACGGAGACCACCGGTTTTGATGCCCGGGGGGAAGATCGTATTACAGAAATTGGCTGCGTTGAAATTATCGACTTTCTGCCGACGGGTAAGCATTTCCACGCCTATATAAACCCGCGCCGTTCTGTACCCGAAAAAGTCACTGAAATTACAGGCTTGACGCAAGAGTTCCTTGTAGCGAATGGCGTCTATTTTGAAGACGCGGTGAAAGGGTTTTTAGACTTTATTGGTGACAGCCCTTTAATTGCGCATAATGCCGACTTTGATAGAGGCTTTGTAAACGCCGAACTTTCCCGCGCCGATTATTCTGAAATCCCGCGCAGCCGCTTCATTGATACGCTTCAAATGGCGCGAGAACAGTTCCCGGGCTCGCCTGCTTCTCTAGACGCTTTGTGTAAACGATTCGGTGTTTCGCTAGCTTCTCGTGATAAACATGGCGCCATCGTCGACTCCGAGCTTTTAGCCGAAGTCTACCTACAGCTGAATGGTGGCCGCGCGCGAAGTTTGGGTTTGGATGCTAATGATAAAGATGCTGTCGAATCTACTTTAGTGCTAGTCTCAAGACCAAGATCTGTAGCGCTTGAAAGCCTGACGACAGAGAGTGAAAAAGAACTACACCGAGAATTCATTGCCTCTCTTGGAGAGGATACAATTTGGAATAAATATTGGCGCAGAGCTTAACTATAATATTTGCCTAGCTTAATTATTTAAGCACTTTTGATATCGTTTTGCGTTGCTTCTCGTTAGTCCTGTGATTGGCCTGTGCTGTAAAGCATAATCAGTGACGAGTATGTCTGCGGCTAACGCTGAACTTTCATTCCATTGATTACCAACTTTTCCAAGCACAGGAATTTTAGCCTTTTTCAAACGGCTAATAAGGGCTTTGTCTGTAACTGCATTTCCGACCCATGCTGCGGCTTGTCCTTTTTTGTAGCCCATTGCGTCGCTCGACCTTCGCGTGGAAATGGACAGCATCATCTCGGGCGCAAGTTTTGACAGCTTTTTGGCTTGTCCTTTATTATAGGAAATCAGGATGACATGCTTCGCCATACCGTATTTACGGATTTGGTCGATAATATAGCCGTAGTTTGCTGAGCTCTTGAAATCTATTTCGAGATAGGTTTTGCCTGCGGCAACTTCAAGGTAGTCGGTAAGCTTTGGAATTGTGCTGGACGTATAGCGGCCTTGTGTATCTTTGAGTAGATATGTTTCAGCTCGCTCCCATGTCGTGGCGGCGACAACGCCCTTGCCTGTCGAGCCATCTTCCCAAACGCCGTCATGATATAAGATATGTGTATTGTCTTTGAGGCGCGCGACATCAATTTCGGACATAAGGTAGCCTTTGCTAATCAAGGCCTTTAGACTCTCTATTGAATTTTCAGCATATCCTGTGCCGCGAGATGTGCCGCGGTGGGCAGATATCATGGCAGTCTCTTTGGGTAGGCATTCAATTTGTTTTGCGAGCGGCGGCAGATCACCTATAATTTCGGGCGGCTGGACCCCGCAGGCTATCATGAGGATAGGTAATATATATAAGAGGGCTTTCATAGCGCGTCCTTATCAGGGGTTTCCATAAACAAAAAGGGAAGATAGAAGCCGCTCTCATGATGGCCAGTTCAAATGATACGATATTTTCTTTAAGTTCAGCTCCTGGCCGCGCTGGGGTTTCGGTGTTTCGTGTGAGTGGTTTAGATGCGCGCAATGTCTTGAGCGGCCTTATAAAGTCCTGTTTCCCAAAACCGAGGCAAGCTTCACTTAAACGTCTTTATAATAAGGACGTGATGATTGATGAAGCTTTGGTATTGTGGATGCCGGGCCCAAATAGTTTTACGGGTGAAGATTGCGCTGAGTTCCAGGTGCATGGAAGCCCTGCCGTTATTGAAGCCATGGCTTCAGCGCTTCTAAGTAATGGCGCTCGCCAAGCCGAAGCGGGTGAGTTTACGCGTCGGGCCTTTGAAAACAACAAGATGGATTTAACTGAGGCGGAAGGTCTTGCTGATTTGATTGATGCAGAGACCGAAGGCCAGCTTAAACAAGCTCTGCGGCAAATGCAGGGCGGTTTGCGCGAAACTTATAACTTATGGCGTGAAACATTGCTTGACGCTTTGGCCCAGATTGAAGGCGAAATTGACTTTGCTGATGAAGAAGATGTTCCCGATATGCTTTCTCATGGCGCATATCCATACCTTACCGAGGTGATTGAATCTATGCAGCTTGTTCTGAGCGACGCAAGCCGAGGCGAGCGTATTCGTACAGGGTTAGATATAGCTATTATTGGCGCTCCAAATGCAGGAAAGTCTAGTCTTCTCAATAGCTTAGCAGGTAGAGACGCGGCGATAACATCTGAGTATGCAGGTACAACACGTGATATTGTAGAGGTTCAAATGAACCTTGGCGGCCTCCCTGTGAGGCTCTCTGATACTGCTGGTCTTAGGGAGACTTATGAGGTTATTGAGGCGGAAGGCGTTAAGCGCGCTAAGGTTAGGGCGGCGGAGAGCGATATTCGAATTTTCGTGCAGGAGAGCTCTAACGCGGTTTGGGATAAAGACGTGCTGGCAATGTTGTCGGGTGATGATTTTGTTTTGATTAATAAGGCTGATCTTGGGATTACAAATAAAGCTCCTGCCCTTGAAGCGACTTGTTTTGAGGTCAGCGCCACAACAGGTTTGAACTTGGATGTGTTCCGCACGGCGCTAGAAAAGCAAGTTATAGAGAAGTTCAGCCCCAGCCAAGATGCGGGCTTAACACGGGCGAGACATCGTGATTGTGTCCAGCGGGCGGCACACGCTTTGGATATGGGACGTCAAAATTTGGGACGCGCGCCTGAGTTAACGGGTGATGATATACGCTCAGCCCTAAATGCGTTAAAAGAATTGTCTGGGGCTATTGATATCGAATCTGTGTTCGACCGTATCTTCTCAAGGTTCTGCGTTGGAAAATAATGTTTCACGTGAAACATTTATGGGGATGTCTTCACTTTAACCCGACTTTAACTGGACTATCGACATCAGTTTCTGTGGGGGCTATAGGCCCGCTAATATGTGTGACAGGCGCAAAAGAATTTATGAAACATGTTTCACGTGAAACATTCGGAGCTCGATATGCCAAATAAATGGGATGTCATCGTTATAGGTGGAGGCCACGCAGGTTGCGAAGCAGCCGCTGCGTCCGCGCGGATTGGCGCTAAGACATTATTGTTGACGCATAAACTCGAATCTATTGGTGAAATGTCCTGTAATCCTGCGATTGGTGGTCTTGGCAAAGGTCACTTGGTTCGCGAGATTGACGCCATGGACGGTGTTATGGCGCGAGTTAGCGACGCATCTGGTATTCAATTCAGGCTTTTAAACCGTTCTAAAGGTCCTGCTGTACGCGGTCCAAGGACACAATCAGACCGTTCGCTTTATAAACAGGCCATGCAGGAGACTTTGAAAAACTATCCAAACCTAACTTTGCAATCTGCTTCAGTTGAAGATTTAGTTGTTAAGGACGGCCATGTTGTGGGCGTGGTGTCTGCTGCTGGTCAAAAATATATGTCTGAACGGGTTGTCTTGACGACAGGTACATTTCTTAAAGGTGAAATCCACATTGGTCATGAAAGAACACCTGCTGGCCGTTTCGGGGATGAACCGTCTATTGGCTTGGCTGATCGTCTCTATGGTCTTGGGTTTAATATGGACCGCTTGAAAACAGGTACCCCTGCCCGTATCGCTAAATCATCAATTGATTGGGACGCGCTTGAACAACAAGCGGCGGACGATAGTCCTGTCCCGTTCTCATTTTTGACAAAAGAAATTACTGTTCCTCAAGTGACGTGCGGTATTACCCATACAAATGAAGACACGCACCGCGTTATAAGCGAAAACATCAAGAAATCAGCACTTTACGGTGGTGGCATCTCCGGTAAAGGCCCGCGTTACTGTCCTTCTGTTGAGGATAAAGTCGTTCGTTTTGCAGATAGAAATAGACATCAAATATTCTTAGAGCCTGAAGGGCTTGAGGGTAATCCTGATGGAGACACTGTTTATCCTAATGGTATTTCAACATCGCTTCCGATTGATGTTCAAGATACTTTTATGCGGACGATACGCGGATTAGAGAGTGTTGTCGTCAAACGTTATGGCTACGCCATTGAATATGATTACGTTGATCCAAGAGAACTCCGCGTCACGCTTGAGACTCGCCGATTGCCCGGCCTTTATCTTGCGGGCCAAATAAACGGTACGACAGGTTATGAAGAAGCGGCGGCCCAAGGCATGATCGCTGGCTTTAACGCAGCCCTTGCTGCTGGTGGTTCTGAGCCGTTTGTTCTTGATCGTAGCCAAGCTTATATAGGGGTTATGATTGATGACCTCATTACCAAAGGTGTTACAGAGCCTTACCGTATGTTCACAAGCCGTGCCGAATATCGCTTACTTCTGAGAGCTGATAATGCAGATCAGCGCCTGACAGAACTCGGACAGAATATAGGAGCTGTTAGCACAGAGAGATCAAACGCTTTCAGCGCTAAGATGAAAATTCTAAAGGCTGCGAAAAAGTTAGGAGTAACTTTGTCTCGAACACCAAATGAGTTAAAAAAACAAGGACTCACGATAAACCAAGACGGTGTGAGGCGCAGCGTTATTAATCTTTTGGCTTATCCTAATATAAATGTGAGCGACCTCGCGTCCATTTGGCCTGAACTAGATGCCTTGCCCGCTTATGCGAAAGAATTTCTTGAAACCGAAGCGCTCTACGCGGGCTACATTGAACGCCAAGCAAAAGATATCGCTGCCTTTAAGCGAGACGAAGGCCTTAGGTTGCCTGATAATTTAGATTATGCGGGTATTGGGGGTTTATCAAACGAGGTTCGTAGTAAACTTGAAGCGGTCCGCCCTGCTACATTGGGCCAAGCCGCTCGCATTGAAGGTGTTACACCAGGCGCACTAACCGCCGTTTTGGCCTATGTACGAAAAGCTAGCTAATGAGTTATACTGCCAAAGATTTCGCGGATGAAACAAATGTTTCACGTGAAACATTAGCTGACTATGAGCTTTGGTTAGCACATTTGCTCAAATGGAACCGTAAGATTAATCTTGTATCACCAAGTGCGCTGGATGATTTCTGGCGTAGGCATGCTTTGGATAGCTGGCAAATAACGCCGCATATGCCAGAAAAAGCATGTCGTTACATTGATTTAGGCTCTGGCGCGGGGTTTCCGGGTATAGCTCTAGCGATTGCTGCGAAGTCTCAAAGTTCTGGCAATCAGGTTTTGATGGTTGAATCAGCAGGTAAAAAGACAAGTTTTCTAAAGACTGTCATACGAGACTTAAAACTGCCAGCACGCGCAACATCCGAACGTGCGGAGAAACTAATGCCAGAAACCTACGATGTTGTTAGCGCGCGGGCCTTTGCTCCGATGGAGCGTTTGTTTAATTATGCACAGCCTTTCTGGGGACAAAACACAATCGGACTGTTTTTAAAAGGCGGAAACGTTGAAGCTGAATTGACGGAGGCTGATAAATCATGGACATACTCTCATGAATTAATCCCAAGCCTTTCAGATACCACGGGATGCATAGTTAAAATTATGGGACTGTCCCCAAAATAAGCGGAGTTTACATGGCGAGCATCCCGAGAATAATCGCTGTTGTGAATCAAAAAGGCGGCGTTGGTAAAACAACGACAACGATTAACTTGGCTGCTGCACTTACACTTAAAGGAAAAAAAGTTCTCCTTATTGATATGGACCCTCAAGGGAACGCGGCGACAGGACTTGGAATTCCAAGAGCGTCCCGAGAGACAACTATATATGACGTTCTTGTTGATGGCGTTGATTTGTCGAAAGCAACTATGGAAACAACGGTTCCGGGTTTAAAGCTTATTCCGTCTCATGTCGATCTTGCAGGGGCTGAACTTGAAATTGGGGATAGGTCAGGGCGTACGACTATATTACGTGACGCGATTAAGAATGATTCATCACATTATGATTATGTCTTAATTGATTGTCCGCCGTCCCTGAACCTTTTGACTGTGAATGCTTTATCTTCTGCGCGTTCTGTTTTAGTTCCCCTTCAATGTGAGTTCTTTGCGTTAGAGGGTTTGAGCCAACTTCTTCAAACTATAGAAATGGCGAAGGCTCGTATTAATCCAGACCTTGTTATTGATGGGGTTATGCTCACGATGTATGACCCGCGTAACAGGTTGTCTGCACAAGTTGCTGCTGATGTGCGCAAGCATTTAGGCCGTGCTGTTTTTCAAACAATTATTCCTCGCAATGTTCGTATCGCGGAAGCGCCGTCATTTGGTAAACCTGTGATGATGTATGACCCATCTTGCGCAGGATCTAAGACTTATAAGGCTTTAGCTGATGAAATGCTGTCGCGTCACGCGCGATCAATATAATATTAATTTAATCAGTTATTTCAATAGGTTAGAGAAATGAATAAGAAATCTAAGAAAAAAGCAAACGAACGCGGCCTTGGACGCGGGTTATCAGCTTTGATGTCTGATGTGAGCATAACGGCTCCGCCTTCAACTGAAAAGGCATCTGAAGCTGTAGAGATAAAGCAGCCCAAAGTATCAGCTGGGGAGTCTGTTATGAAAGTTGAAATGACTCTGCCGGCAAATCAGAGGGGCGTAACCATTGTTGCAATTGACCATCTCGAACGAAACCCAGATCAGCCACGTAAATATTTCGATAAAGACAAGCTCGAAGAACTCACGCAATCTATTAAAGACAAAGGCGTGCTGCAACCTATTCTTGTTAGACCGCTCCCAAAACGAACGTCGAATACAAAAGAGCAATATCAAATTGTAGCGGGTGAACGCCGCTGGCAGGCCGCGCTTAAAGCTAAGCTAGATGCTATGCCTGTTCTTATACGGGAATTATCGGATCAAGAGGTTTTGGAAATTGGGGTTGTTGAAAATGTTCAACGTGCAGATCTCAACCCCATTGAAGAAGCTTTGGCGTACAAAGCGCTTTCAGACCAATTTAAACGCACGCAAGAAGATATTGCCCAAGCAGTTGGTAAGTCACGCCCACATGTCACAAATATGCTGAGGCTTTTAACACTTCCAAAGCGTGCTCAAACTTATCTCGCTAAAGGTAGAATAACAGCAGGTCATGCCCGTGCTATCATTGCGGCGCCTGACCCAACAGAGCTTGCCGATGTTATTGCTGAAAAAGGTCTGTCAGTTCGTGAGGCTGAAGATTGGGTTCGCCGTATAAAAGCGGCAGATGGTCAAACAAAAAAGATTCCAGTTCAAAAAGATGCTGATACACGTAAGGTCGAAGACGAACTTTGTGATATGCTAGGCCTCAAAACTGACCTTCGCCATAAAGGTCCTGGCGGTGAAATACGGATTAAATATAAAACGTCTGCGCAGCTTGAAGCATTAATTAAGCAACTTAAATCCTAGGAATAGTTTTCGACGTTAGTTAGTTAAAGTTGTTGATGGGATAGGTTTTCTACAATCTGCTTTGACTTTGTTTTCTGTATTTTCTTTATTAACCAAATCAGCTTAGTGATTCTTCAAACATAAATGGAGAATCACAGTGGCACAGCTCTTGACCTTAGAAGCGCTATTTACATTATTCATGCTAATTTTGCTCCAAGCCGTTCTCGGTTTTGATAACTTACTTTATATTGCGATTGAAAGTAATAAAGTCGGCGACCCGAAAGATGCCAAGAAAGTTCGAAAATACGGAATTGGTATTGCCGTTTTACTGCGAATTGTCCTTTTATTTTTGATTGTAAATTTATTTACTTTATTGGCAGAGCCGCTCTTTGATATTCACTTGGGAAAAATTATTGAGGGTCAATTTACAGCACAGGCCTTAATCACGCTCATAGGTGGTGGCTTTATAATTTATACAGCAATAAAAGAAATTCACCATCTGTTACAGGTAGACCATATTGAACATTCGGAAGGAGGCGGTGCCCGCTCAGTTGCCGGTGCAATTACGTTGATTGTTTTGATGAACCTTGTATTTTCGGTAGATTCTATTCTCTCGGCCATGGCGATTGCTTCGGTCAAAGATGTGGCGACAGGCATGACGACCTATCAAGTGCCACTTATGGTCATCGCTATATTAGTTTCAGGATTGGGTATGATTTTGCTTGCCGACAGGGTAACTGAATTTTTGAAAAAGAACCGTATGTATCAAGTTCTGGGGCTGTTTATTCTCTTTCTTGTCGGAGTTTTACTTGTAACTGAAGGCGCGCATTTGGCGCATTTGAAACTTTTTGGTTTTGCAATCGATGCGATGAGTAAATCAAGTTTCTATCTTGTCGTGGGCGTTCTGGTTATTACGGATATTTTGTCAAACCGTTATCAAAAGCGCCTTTGGGCGCAAAAAGAAGCTGAAATTCTTGGTTTATCTGAGACAGCTGGTTTAGATGCTGTGGACGCTTTCAAAAATAAGAGCAAATCTAAATATTAAACCATGCGTAATATGGACTTAGAGTATAGTTAACGCCGGCAACGTTAACTATTCATAAATCATTCATTGACTCGGGCCTACACGCTGCGGCCCAGAGGTGATGAAGATGGATATAATAATAATTTTCCTTGTCGCGATACCCGGTTGGTTTATTTACAAATCGGGTATTTCAAAAGACGAAACAGACATCTAGGTTAGCTTTTAGCAATCGAAAAAATGATAGAAAATATCATAAAAATTTAAGTCTTCGGCTGTAATTATCTCACTTTAATGCATTAATGTGAGGATGCCACCGTGACAAAAATTCAAAACCGTAAGCCAAAATCTGCTTTATCGCCAAATACAATTGAATTTGAAACGCAAGCTCTCGTAAAGCCAACGGGTTTTAGGGAGTATGATGCGCGCTGGTATTTTGGTTTGCCAGGCGATGAGAAGCCATCTGAGTTAAATCTTTATGGTGTTCAAGCGTTAGGTGAGGGTCTTGGGACATTGATGTATGAACGGGGGACGCCACCAAAAATCGCTGTTGGGCATGATTTTCGTCATTATTCCCTTGGAATCAAACAAGCTCTTATGCTTGGTTTGGTAAATGCAGGTATTGAAGTTCTAGACATCGGCTTAGCTCTCTCTCCAACGGCCTATTTTGCACAGTTTTATTTAGATTGCCCAGGCGTTGCGATGGTGACAGCGAGTCATAACTCAAATGGCTGGACTGGTGTGAAGATGGGAATTGAGCCACCTCTGACATTTGGTCCCGATGAAATGAGCCGTCTTAAAGAGATTGTCCTTGAAGCTCAAAGTAAGACACGGGCTGGGGGCACTTATCGTTATGTTGAGGGTGTACGTCAGGCTTTTATTGATGACCTCGTTAAAGGCGTAAAGCTTAAGAAAAAAATTAAAGTTGTGGCAGCTTGTGGTAACGGTACAGCGGGCGCATTTGCAGAAGAAGTTTTAACTCGAATTGGCGCGGATGTTGTTGCTGTGGAATGTGAGCTTGATTATTCATTCCCGAATTATAATCCTAATCCTGAAGATATGAAAATGCTTCATGCGATGCGTGATAGTTGTCTCGAACATAATGCAGATGTTGCTCTAGGTTTTGACGGTGATGGTGATCGTTGCGGGGTTGTTGATAATGAAGGTGAAGAAATTTTTGCCGACAAAGTCGGTGTTATGTTGGCCCGCGACTTGTCTGAACTTTATCCGGACGCGCAATTCGTTGCGGATGTGAAATCAACAGGCCTCTTTGCGACGGACCCAGTCTTGATAAAAAATGGTGCTAAGACAGATTATTATAAGACAGGTCATTCATATATTAAGCGCCGTTCCAAAGAACTTAATGCGTTGGTTGGATTTGAAAAATCTGGACATTACTTTTTCAATAAACCTATTGGGCGCGGTTATGATTGCGGTCTGACGTCGGCCATTGCAATTTTACAAATGCTAGACCGTAACCCAGATAAGTCGATGGCAGATTTACGCCGCGCGCTTCCTAAAACATGGGGCAGCCCGACGATGTCACCGGCGTGTGCGGATGAAATTAAATATGACGTTATTGATAGAATTGTTCAAGAAGCTCAAGATGATGCGGCATCAGGAAAAACAATTTTGGGTCAAAAGGTTGTTGATGTAAACACAGTCAACGGGGTACGTATGACGCTTGAGGACGGAACATGGGGTCTTATGCGCGCGAGTTCTAATACACCGAATCTTGTTGTTGTTGTTGAAAGTCCAGCTTCTGAAGAAAATATGATTGGGATGTTTCGTGAAATTGAAAGACGTCTAGCTAAATATGACGAAATTGGCGAGTTTGATCAGAAGATATAATCTAAACCCTTGCGGTTTTGACGTTCATCCCCCATCTGGCAGCCATGAGTTTGCTTGATGAAATTAACGATAATCTAGTCACAGTTTTCCAACTGGATGGACAGCCTGTTCGGGGACGTGCCATTCAGTTGGGTGACGCGTTAAATAAAGCTATCGGACCACGTTATCCAGAACCTGTTGCGCGCATGTTGGGCGAAGCGATGATGCTTTGTGCCATCGTCGCACGTTCACTGAAATTCAAAGGCCGTCTTTTAATACAGTGCCACGGTACAAATGATGGCGCCATTAGTCTTTTATTGGCAGATTGCACCACCGATGGCGGTATTCGCGGATACGCGCGTTGGGATGATGACGTCCTTAAGCAGATAGAATTAGATAACCGTAACCCTGGCGCTGAGACATTACTGGGCGGTGGGACATTCTCTATGACCATCGACCAAGGGGATAATATGGATAAGTATCAAGGTCTTGCCGCCATTGAAGGTGAGCACCTCTCTGATTGCGCTGAACATTATTTTGCGCAGTCAGAACAAATTCCAACGCAAATCCGTTTGGCTTGTGGTCAGATAAAAGAACCTGGCAAAGACCTTGTGTGGCGCGGCGGCGGTATTATGATTCAAAAAATTGCAGGTGATGAACTTCGCGGTGATACAGAAAATGCTTGGGTCACAGCGCAATCTTTGTTTGGAACTATTTCTGATGCTGAACTCCTGGACCCTGATCTCACGCAAAACAGACTTTTATATAGATTGTTTCACGAGTACGGCGTTCGCGTTGTGGATAGAGCTTCAATTGAAGCTAAATGCACGTGTTCTCGTGAGCGCTTAGAAAACACACTTAAGTCTTTTGAAACAAAAGCTTTAGAAGATATGGTTGAGAACGGCGAGATAAAAGCTAATTGCGAATTTTGTAATACGGATTATGTTTTTACGTTAGCTGAGCTTTAAGCGGGCTTAATGCTAAACGCGCCAAAACGCAGGTGTTAGAACAACGAGTGCCGTCACAATTTCAAGACGACCAATAATCATTGTAACTAGTAAAACCCATTTTGCACTATTTGGTAGTGATTCATAAGTTCCAGCGGGACCAATGATTTCACCAAGGCCCGGACCCACATTTGCTACGGCGCTACCAGCCCCTGACCATGCGGTTACGGGGTCGAGTCCGAGAATTGATAGAACAATTGCAACGGCTGCAAAGGTCATAAAGAACAGAAAAAAATAACCCATGACTGAATAGACAATGGCTTCTGGTAAGGATTTTCCGCCGTAACGTAGAGGTACAACTGTATTTTGGCGCGGCATTTTAAAGAGATATCCGCGTAGAGCTTCGAATGCGACTTGATAGCGGAATATTTTGATAGAGCATGCGGTTGAACCCGCGCAACCACCAATAAACATGAAAGCAAAAAATGCAGCCATCGCAAAGGGGCCCCAAGCGTTATAATCTGTCGTAGCATAGCCTGTACCCGTCACAATAGAGACAACATTAAAGGCCGCAAGCCGAAGCGCTCTAGAATTTGTGAGTTCAGAATTAAGCCAGAGATAGCAAGTTATCAAAGCAATCAAAGCGGCCATAACGATAATAAATGCCCGCACTTGTGAGTCTTTAAATGGGGCGCGCCAATCCCCGCGGGTTACCAATAAAAGGTAAATTCCAAAAGGCATGCCGCCCGCCATCATGAAGGCGATACAGACAAGGTCTGCGCCGTCATCCATAAACCCGCCCATGGATGCATCGGACGTTGAATAACCACCGGTGGCTAGAGTTGTCATCGCATGGGCTGTGGCATCAAACCCGTTCATACCCGTCGCCATGTAACCAACTGCGCAAAAAACAGTGAGCGCGACATAAATTCCGCCTATCCCTGCAGCGAGTGAGGCTGCGCGAGGAAGGATTTTTTCACCCATATCTGATGACTCCAAGCGAAATAGCTGCATACCTCCAACTTTAAGCATTGGCAGTATAGCCATTGCAGTCACGATTATACCAACGCCGCCTATCCATTGTAGGATAGCCCGCCAAAGAAGGATGCCTTTTGGAAGATTATCAAGTCCAGTTAACACTGTAGATCCGGTTGTTGTAATACCAGAGGTTGCTTCAAAAAGAGCATCGGTCAGGCTGAGATTCATAGGGTCGAGCATAAAGGGAAAGGCGGCAAAGCATGATAGAGAGACCCAGCTTAAAACGGTTAAGAGAAAAGCGCCGCGTGCGCGCAGGTCTGGCTTTGGCGTATAAGTGGCCATAGCTAACGCTGCGCCTAAGAGTGTCGTTAGAATACCAGAAATTCCAAAAGCACGCCAAGACCTGTCACCATAGGCCAAGTCAACGCCCATAGGCGCGAACATAGACACACCTAGTGCAGCAATCATCAAACCGACGACAAAAAATACAGGCCGTAAATCCAGCATAGTCACGCCATATAACAGAACACCTATTTGTCAAACAGATGCTTGCGAAACTTGAGAATTATAGGCAATAGAAAAAAGCCATTTTACTTTCAATAAGTAATATCTAGATCCAGCATAGAGCGCCTTATGACTTTTAAGTCTTTAATAACTACAATGGCATGTATTGTCATGACGTCTGGGTGTGCAGATAGAATTTTAGATAAAGCTTCTAACAAGCCTTTGTCTGATTTAGAGAATGCAGCTCAACAAGCACAGACGCGTGAGACGCAAAAAAGTTATATCAAAAATGAAGCTGGACCAGGAAGACTCACTCCGGAGTCTTTGCATGCCAGTCCGTCTATTGACGGGCCAAGCCTTAAAGGCGCGAAAATTTCGCCTGATGGTAATTTTGCTACTGTTTTGCAGGGCCGGAAAGATGATGCACGCCAACAAGACCTTTGGGCTTATGATCTTGAAAGCGGACAGGGGCGTTTATTGGTAAGCTCAACAGAGCTTCTAGGAGAACCTGAAAAATTATCATTAGAGGAAAAAAACCGCCGCGAACGTGAACGCGAATATGGAAGCGGAATAGTCACATATAAATGGGTCAGTGATAATCTTCTGCTCTTTCCTCTGGGCGGGGATATCTATCTTTATGATATCAAATCGAAAGTGGCCAAACAAGTTACAGCCACTAAGGGTTATGAAACCGACCCAAAAGTTTTTGGGGCTGGCCGCTATGTTGGGTATATCAGGGATAATAATCTTTTTGTCAAAGATTTGAAGTCTGGATTAGAACGGCAACTTTCTGATGGTGCAACTGACCTCATTCGTAACGGCATTGCTAGTTTTGTTGTACAAGAAGAACTAAATCGTTTCACAGGATATTGGCCTAGTCCTGATGCTGGGCGAGTTGCTTATACGCAAACAGATGATAACCCTGTGGCGAAACGTAACCGTATTGAATATACTACAGATGGCGTAAAAAACATAACTCAGCGTTATCCTTTTGCGGGGACTCCGAATGCGCTTGTAAAGCTGGGCGTTGTTGCCCGCGGAGGCGGGCGTACCAAATGGGTAGATATTGGCGCTGAGAAAGATATTTATCTTACGCGAGTTTTTTGGAGCGCTGATAGCCAGATACTTTATGCAGGTATTCTTTCCAGAGATCAGAAATCACATAAGTTACTTAAAATTAATCCAAGAACAGGCACGTCTGATGTCTTGTTTGAAGAGACATCTAAGACTTGGGTTAACGCTGAGATTAGCCAAAAGGCTTTGAAAGATGAGACCTTGTCAGCTGGAAACCTATTGTGGTCAAGTGAACGTAATGGTCAATGGCAGCTTTTCAATATTCAAACACGCGGCGAAATGGCGGGGAATTTCACGGCTGTGACCCCAGCTGATATTCTGATGACGAAACTAAATTGTGTAAGTGAAGACGCAGGAAATATCTTTTTCACGGGATGGAAGGAAACGCCGCTCGAACGTCATCTTTATAAAGTAAAAATTGACGGGACAGGCTTCAGTCAAATTTCCCAAAAACCAGGAACACATAGCGCAAGCTTTAGTAAAAATTGTGAACGTTATATTGGCGGCTTTAGTGATGTAAAAACTCCCAATCAAACCCGCACCTTTGAAAATGATGGGACGCCGCTGACATGGCTAAATGAGAATAAAATTGATGCGGATCATGCCTACGCGCCTTTTCTAAATAAGCATATTGTACCAGAATTTGGAATCTTAAAAACTAACGACGGGACAGAGCTTCATTATGAAGTCTTCAAACCGCGTGATTTAAAACCGGGCGAAAAACGCCCAAGCATAACATTAGTTTACGGCGGTCCGCATGTTCAAAAGGTCTTTAATGGGTGGAGTCGTAAGAGTTTTAGTACGATGTTGGCGCATCACGGTTTTGTTGTTTTCCAAATGGATAATAGAGGCTCGGGGAGCCGAGGTAAAAAATTCGAAGACGCTATTTATCGAAAAATGGGACAGCCTGAAGTAGCAGACCAAAAGCTTGGCGCTGCCTGGCTAAAGTCTCAACCCTTTATTGATCCCGATAAAATGGGCGTTTATGGCTGGTCTTACGGAGGGTACATGACGGCGCATATGCTTGCCCAAACAAATGATTATAAAGCAGGGGTTATCGGTGCGCCCGTCACTGAATGGCAACTTTATGATACGGCTTATACTGAACGTTATCTCGGCAGTCCTGACCCTAAGAGTCCAAATTATACGGAAGGATCGTATGAAAAGAGTAATGTCTTTCCATACTTGGGCGGGCTAACAGAACCGTTCCTGCTCATTCACGGGATGTCCGATGATAATGTTGTCTTTAGAAATTCTACCAAATTAATGGATGATATGCAAAATCGCGGCGCACATAATATGTCGGTTATGGCGTACCCACGCGAGAAGCACGGTTTTCGCGGAACTAAAAATCGTATTCACCGTGATAGGCAAATTTTAGATTTCTTCTTGAAAGAACTTAGGTCTGATTATGAATAAAACTGGTTCTAGCTTTATTTGGCCTTGCGGATAGCCTCATTTATTTGACCGCGTAGGAGCGCCGTTTCTACAATTGTTGGATCATAAGCGAGAGAATTTTCAATATCTACTTTCGCTTCTGATAGGCGGCCTTGCTGTAGCCGTGTATCGGCGCGATAACGTAGGGCGCTTGCATGTTTAGGGTCGTAAACTAAGACAGAGGTTAAATCTGTTTCCGCATATTTATAAAACCCAGACATCGCATAGGCGCGTGCGCGGGTTATACGAAGATCAAGATGATCTACTTTAAGTTCAAGGCCTTCTGTTGCTGATTTATATGCGCGGTCAGGTTCATTGGCGACAAGCCAAAAATTAGCAGCTTCGCTGTAAAAATCGGCGCGCATGTCAGCTGTTCCGCCGTCTGAGGCTTTAGCGAGTGTATCGAGTCTATTTGCGGCCTCGTCTTCATGTCCGCGCGCAAAAAGGGCCATGGCTACACAATGTTTGGCGCGGCGACCTCCGCCGTCATCTTGCCAAATCATGGCTTCTTCAAATGCGAGTTCGCTATCTATGGCAATGCGCTCCAAACATTCCTTATGTTTGGCATCAAAATTTGCCGTCAGGTCAGCGGCATAAGCCGTACCTGCAAATGAGATTGCAATTAAAGACATAATCCCTAGGAATGAGCGATATAGATTCATGAAAGTTAATTAGCGAAAGGAATGCAAGGCAGCAATGGTAGCGTGCATTAAATCACAGCAACAAATAAAAGGGTCAAAAACGGTTCTTCTATTGGGTGCTGGCTATTCAGCTCGCGCGCTTGTTCCTCATTTTTTTGCTAGAGGGTATAATGTTCTTGCGACAACTCGTACCGTCTCCAATGCTGAACGTCTTAAGGCGTTAGGCACGGAAGTCATTTTGTATGATGGAACTATGTCTACTGACTTAAACAAAGCTTTGGCTGGGAGTGATATAATTTTAACGTCCATCCCGCCAAATGCAGGCAAGGACCCTTTTCTAAGTAAGCTTAATAGCCCTCTTTTAAACCTTGTGAAACACGTGTCTTGGGTTGGATATTTATCAGCGACGAGTGTTTATGGCGACCGAAAAGGACAATGGGCGTATGAAGATGAACTCCTAAGGCCGTTAACACAACGGGGAAAAAATAGAGTGGAAGCTGAATTACAATGGTTGGAAACTGGATTACCTGTCCATGTTTTTCGCTTAGCAGGAATTTACGGCCCTAACCGGTCCAGCTTTGAACGGCTTCGTCAAGCTAAGGCGCGTGCTGTGATTAAAGAGGGACATGTCGTTAACCGTATTCATGTCGAAGATATTGCTTCGGCGATTTTGAAATCTATCGACGCTCCTAACCCTGGGCAAGTTTATAATTTGGCGGATGGTTCTCCCGCTCCGCCGCAAGATGTTCTTAATTTTGCCGCTGATCTCATAGACGTTCCACGTCCACCTGAGCTGGATCATGATAACGCTAATATTTCTGATATGGCGCGTAGCTTTTATAGTGAGACTAAACGTATTAACTCAAACCGCGCTCAAACCGAACTTGGTTGGTTACCTAAATATGCGAATTATAGACAAGGTTTGATGTCGACGCTAAAAGAGGAGCTTGGCGAAAGAGACTCAGTTTGGTTAAGCGGTTGGATAGATGTTCCAAGGGCTGATTTAGAGAAGGTCAAACTCGCCTTACCAACGCATATTCGGTTAAGTCATCAGGAAAAAGATTGTACCTTTTTTCGTGTTTGGCAAGATAAAGACCGCCTCCAAAAGTTTCATGTCATTGAAAAATTCATATCCCTCAAGGGGTATCACAGGCATCAAGCTAGAATGAAGAATAGTGAATGGACACTAGTTAGTCGTAATGCCGTACGACATTACGACATAATTGGTTTATAAATTTAATTCATCTTTGGCTTCACTTTCCAGTTTATAACCTTTGCCTCGCATACAATTTTCGAAATTTGGGTCAATGCGGTAACTTGTTTTAGTCATTTGATAATAGCTTCCTGATTGTTGCTGACATGATGTCCAATCACTCATATTAGACCCACCGCCAATTTTAACGAATGAAATGTCTTGATTACTTTGTACCTGATTTTCTGCGTGACTTTCAGCCTGAATTTGTGTGCGTGTGTAGCTATTATTCCGAAACTGTGGGTTTTCTTGAGGTTTGTATGGACGTCTAACAATACGCCGGGGTATGAGGCCACTAATCCGTCTGGTTTTATGAGTGGTGCGGTAAGATGGTTTTGAAGCCCGCTGTAAACTAGGTGTTTGATACCGCACAGGTTGGTGTTGATTGGCGCGATAATTATTTGTAGGGAGCTGCGCGATATTGCGGTAATTCTGTGTTTGCGGCACAGAGAGGTGATTCAATTTCGAAATAACAACTCTCTCGCGATTATCGAATCCTCCGTTTGTAGCAAAATCGTTTTTGACTTGGTGTTGCGAAGATATAATTTGATAGGGTTTTGGCGTAGTTTCAAAAATATAACCTTGAGATGGAGCAGGTCGTAAGAGGCCAGTAACGGGCTTTGTTGCAAAATTTGCGGTCGATTTGGTGAAACCCCATAAATTATCCCCAACAAAACTCATTTGAGCACAGCCTGTCATTGAGGCAGTTATGCCTGCAATAAGGGTAACTTTTGCTATAAATTGGGTCATTTTCTCTCCAAACACGTCTAATAAGGTAAAGAGCAAGAGCTGTGCCATTTATAAGCGAGCTGTGTAACAGCGGCATATTTGGTCTTGGATAAAGCGTTTCAAAATGGCATTAATGCCATAATATACGAAAGGTAAGCATGCCCAAATCACCCTCACGCCTGACACAAGTTTCAGCCGCTGCCAAAATTTACGGCGAAAGAAGCTTTGATAACTATGCACAGATAAGGTCAGTTGCTGAACAAATTCGTAACGGACTGTGTGAGTGGTTAGACAGTGATAAGCAATGTGTCTTCCTTGTCCCGCCTCAAGGTCCCTTTACGTCCCAGAATTACCGATCTGGTGCTTTCTCGGTGACAGGCAAAGGATTTTTACCGCTTGAACCTATTAGCTTTGGTCTCGCCATTAATATTTCGGGCGAAGGTGATTTTATGCGGCTCGTTCTGACATGCCGCAAAGAAGGTGATAAAATGTATATCCATGTTGATGAAGGCCGTGAAGCTGATTTGTCACTGCCGCCCACTGAAGAAAACCTCACAAAGTTTTATGAAAGCATTTATGAGCATTTGATGAATTGGTTCGAAGGTCGTGTTGATCAGTATGATAATGGTAGTTACGGCAATAATGATATCGGGTTTGATATTATGCGCGTTGACACTTAGTTTAGCTTTATAAGATTCGTTTAAGGTTGTAATTATGGCTTCTGCTGCAGATGCTGCTCATCATGTTGTAAACATGCTCCCTTTCAAAATTGCCTTAATTGGGATTCTTGGAATTGGCGCGCAATGGCTTGCATGGAAAATTCAACGTCCAGCTATTGTTCTTATGGCTATCGCTGGTTTGATATTTGGACCGCTTATTGGCTGGCTTTTAGGTTTTTCTTTGCCTGCCCCTATTGAACATGGTCTCGAGCTCTTCAGGCTTGACCCTATCAATGACTTTGCGGATCTCTATCGTCCTATGATTGGACTGGCTGTTGCGATTATCCTTTTTGAAGGTGGTATGACGCTAAGCTTAAAAGATTTAGGTGATGCGCGTAATGCTGTAATTCGTATGGTTGTTTTGGCAGCGCCTATCGCTTGGGTTCTTGGGACCTGTGCTTCTCATTATATCGTTGGCTTACCTTGGGATATATCTGCCATGGTTGGTGGGTTATTTGTTGTGACAGGACCGACTGTGATTATGCCGCTCTTACGCCAAGCTCATTTGAAATCACGTCCAGCTAATGTTTTAAAATGGGAAGGAATTGTTAATGACCCACTCGGCGCACTTTTTGCGGTTGGAGGGTATGAATTTATTCGCTTCTCTCTCACCGAAGCCTCGATGTTTTGGGTTTTTTGTAAGCTAACGTTTGCTGCTTTATTTGGCGGCATTATTGGTATTGTCTCTGGCTATGGTTTGGCTTGGGCTTTCCGTCAAGGCCATATTCCAGAGTACCTTAAAGCCCCTGTTGTTATGGCTTGGGTTCTCGCAATTTACGTACTTGCCAATGCGATGGCTGATGAAACAGGGCTTTTGGCTGTGACTGCGATGGGTATGACCATGGCCAATACGAAATTTGCAGCGATGGTCGAAATGCGCCGCTTTAAAGAAACCATTGCGATTATTTTGGTCTCTGGCGTTTTTGTTATCCTGACCGCTACTCTAACTCCTGATGTGCTCAAAGCGTTCTTGACAGAATGGCGCGTTGGCGCCTTCGTCTTGACGATGATGCTTGTTGTGCGCCCTGTCGCTGTTATGCTCTCGACACTTTGGTCGGGCCTGCATTGGAAAGAATCGCTCTTAATTAGTTTCATTGCCCCGCGCGGTGTTGTGGCTGTGGCTGTGGCAGGTCTTTTCGCAGCCGAACTTACGGCCATTGGCCGTCCAGAAGGCGCACTCTTCGTGCCGCTAGCTTTTGCGCTTGTTTTCGCAACAGTTCTATTTGCAGGCTTTTTCATTGGCCCCATTTCAAAATCACTTGATTTAGCGGCTGGCGGTGGCGACGGCGTTATGATTGTCGGTGCGAACCCTTGGTCATTGGGGCTTGCGAAGGCGCTTAAAGAAATGGATGTTAAAGTTCTCGTAGCGGATACGAATTGGCGGCGTCTTCGCGGCGCGCGCCTCGAAGGGCACCAAACATTTTACGGCGAAGTTCTCTCCGAGAACGCAGATTTTCGTCTTGACCATTCAGCCTTTAATCATCTTATCGCTGCGACGCCGAATGATGCCTATAATGCCTTGGTCTGTGTTGAGTTCGCGCCAGAGCTTGGCCGCCACCGTGTGTTCCAACTAACCTCGCAAGAAAATGACGAGGATGATGCGGATACGATTGCCTTTACATCACGCGGACGTACGCTGACATCACGCGGGCGTAGCTTTGATGCGCTTACCCGTGACTGGTGGGGCGGCTGGCGTTTCCGTTCAACAACTTTGTCTGAGGAATATACGCTCGATGATCTCTACAGAGACCGCGGCGATGATTTGGACTTGGTTTTGGCGAAGACACCTAACGGCCTCGACTTTATCCAACCGGGCAAAGAAGCCCGCGCAGCAGGCTCAACAGTACTAAGTTTCTGTCCTGTCAAAGATAAGGATAACCGCGGCGCAGGCGCAAAAGAACCAGGCCTAGCAGGCCCAGCGGCCCCACTTCCGTCTTAGGAGCCGCAACATCTATTCGATATTGCGGCTATAGTTAGTTATAGGTTTAATAAGCGACGGATTGCCGCTTTTTGTTCCCTTTCACAACGTCGCAATTCACTTTGAACTCGATTATTTAACCGCGCAGTTCACGCCTGCTTAATCTTCTTTTGGCATAAGGTTAATTCTGATTAACTCTATTACGTGGCAAAATTTGTGAAACCCGTACTTCGAAAATTGAAACCCTCCGCGCGGCACGCGATGATTGTTTTATCGGCGATTGGATACGGCGCAGGGATGCTTGTGCTTTGCGCAGTTGCGGTTGCGTCCAAAGATATGCCGTCTGCTGAAACGCTTTGGAAAGCGAACCGTCCCGTCAGTATTCAAATAGTTGACCGTTATGGCCGTGATATTTTAGTGCGAGGCGCGTCTTCTGCGCCGCGCGTAAAATTGGCCAATCTTCCACCTCATGTTCCGGGCGCTATTACGGCGACCGAAGACCGTCGTTTTAGGAGTCATATCGGCCTTGACCTTAAAGCTCTAACCCGAGCGATGGTAAAAAATGTTAAAGCAGGCCGTTATGTAGAAGGTGGTTCTACGCTGACACAACAGCTTTCTAAAAATGTATTTCTAACACCTGAAAAAACACTAACGCGTAAAGCTCAAGAAGTGATGCTTTCGATTTGGCTTGAACAGGCTTTTACTAAAGACGAAATTTTAGAGATGTATCTCTCGCGCGTTTATTTTGGCAGTGGAGCTTGGGGATTAGAAGCAGCGAGCAAACGTTATTTGGGCAAGCCAGCCTCAGAGCTCACAATAGCCGAAGCCGCGATGATGGCTGGTCTTTTAAAAGCGCCCTCGCGCTATAGTCCCATCTCAGCGCCTGAAGCTTCGGCAAGGCGTACAGCTGTTGTTTTGGATGTGATGGCTAAGCAAAACCTGATTAATGAATATACTCATTACCGTTCACTCACTGACCCAATTAATATTCGCCGTCCGCAATCAGATAATAGCGCACAATATTTTGTGGATTGGATTTGGCCTGAACTTGAACGCGTTGTCGGAACACCTGCCCAAGATATGGTGGTACAAACCACACTTGATTTTGACGCGCAGTTAAAAGCGAGCGAGGCGGTGAGTGTCCGTCTTGATCCAAAACGTAATGCTTCACAAGCTGCTTTAGTTTCTTTGGACGGCACGGGAGGCGTTATAGCGATGATTGGCGGTAATGCTTATTCCGAGAGTCAGTTTAACCGCGCCGTTCAATCAAATCGTCAACCAGGTTCTGCGTTTAAACCCTTTGTCTATTTAGCGGCTTTTCGGGCAGGCCTCACGCCGTGGGATAGCCGCGAAGATAAAGCGGTTGAAATAGGGGATTGGGCACCAGAGAACTTTTCTGAAGACTTTAAAGGAAAAATGACGTTAGAGACCGCCTTTAGGAGATCGATTAATACAGTCGCTGTAAATCTCGGCGAAGAGATTAGCCGAGACGCCGTTATTCAAACAGCTGCTGATTTTGGCCTAACTGACCTTCAACCGCTGCGGAGTTTATCGCTTGGCGCGCAGGGGACAACACCGCTTAAATTAACAGCGAGCTATTTACCGTTTTCAAATTATGGAAAAATGGCGACGCCTTATGGTATTTTGTCTGTTTCTACAGTGAATGGTACGCCACTTTATGATTATCAACGCCCTGATAACCCCCGCGTTATTACGCCTGAAAACCTTGGGTATATGAACCGTATCATGAGCCGCACTGTTTCGCAGGGCACAGGACGGCGCGCGTTTATACAGGGCCGCGATGTTGCGGGTAAAACTGGAACAACGAATGATTTCCGAGATGCTTGGTTTGTGGGTTATGCGCCAGATATCGTGACGGGAGTGTGGGTTGGGGCAGATGACTTTACGCCAATGGATAAAGTCACGGGGGGCTCAATTCCTGCGCTAATCTGGAAGGATTATATGGAGACAGCGCTTAAGGATATGCCGAAAACAGCACTTCCGACATCAAGCCAACCTGTGTGGAGCAAGCAAGAAAAAATTCTGGATACGCTGTTAAACAATATCGAGGATGCACTTCCTTAAACGTATTTAATTGTAGAGGACTCTAATCTCTGAGCAATTCATTTACGCCTGTTTTTGACCGTGTTTGCGCATCGACTGTTTTCACAATAACGGCACAGTTCAGATTATGACTTCCGTCTTTGGAGGGTAGAGATCCGGGAACAACAACAGAATAGGCAGGCACTTCGCCGAAAGAAATTTCGCCTGTCGCGCGGTTATAAATTTTTGTTGATTGAGAAAGGTAAACGCCCATTGCTAGAACTGCGCCTTCGCGGATAATTACGCCTTCGACTATTTCTGAGCGCGCGCCGATAAAGCAGTTATCTTCAATAATTGTAGGGTTGGCTTGCAGAGGTTCCAAGACTCCGCCAATACCAACGCCGCCAGAGAGGTGACAGTTTCTGCCGATTTGAGCGCAAGAACCAACGGTTGTCCACGTATCAACCATTGTACCTTCATCGACATAGGCACCAATATTTATGTAGCTTGGCATAAGTACGACATTGGGTGCGATGAAACTACCGCGGCGTGCGGCGCAATTAGGGACGGCGCGAAAAGCTGCTTTTTGAAATTCTTTTTCGCCCCAACCTTCGAATTTTGAGGGGACTTTGTCCCACCAGTTACCGCCATTTGAAGAGCCGCTCATCAAGCCGTTAGCGTTGAGACGAAAGCCGAGAAGGACAGCCTTCTTAAGCCATTGATGAACAATCCAATCATTATTGTTGTTTTTTTCTGCAACCCGCATTGTTCCGCTATCAAGTCCCATGATTGCCGTCTCAACAGCATCGCGATATTCGCCTTTTGTATCAGGTGTTAAGTCGGCACGGTTTTCCCACGCAGCTACAATAGATTTTTCAAGATTAAGAGCGGTCATATTTTAAAGTCCTTAGAAAGTCGCGACAACATAGGGGCAGGTTACTACGGGTCAATTATGAATTAAGCAAAGTCTTTGTTTTTTGCTCGTTATTTTTTATCTTATTTTCCTACGCGTTTTAACCGCTCGAGCGTCACATGAAGTGTTTCTAAATATTTGGAACGGTCTTTATGAGTAAATGGCGGCGGGCCGCCAAGGTTGGGCATGTCAGCTCCCGCGCGGAGGTCTGCCATAATTGCCCGCGTTGCAATCGCTCCGCCGATTGAGTCCATGGTGAAAGGCTTCCCATTAGAGGCTAACACAGAGGCTCCGTTTTTAAGGCAACGCTCAGCGAGTAAAATATCAGAAGTAATGACAACGCATACACTATCAGAACGTTCGGCGATATAATCATCAGCTGCGTCAAAACTATCGGAGACAGCGATGAACTTTATAAGGGGTTCAGGCGGTACGCGTAAAAAAGAATTACTCACGACAGTAACAGGAACATTGTGCCGTCTGGCGACTTTATAAGTTTCTTCCCGTACAGGGCAGGCATCGGCGTCAATATAGATATGCATGCGCGGCTTATGACTTATTTGTCAGTCATTGGGAACCGTCATTAGCTGGTGTATTTCATAGGCTGCGCGTTCATTGGAATGTGGACGCGCGTTAATTTTTCATTTACCTGCAAGTCCATGCAAGACGTTAATAACAAAAATGATAATTTTACAGTCAGCGTCGCGCCCATGATGGATTGGACAGACCGTCAT
This sequence comes from Hellea sp., assembly GCA_023300105.1. Lineage (GTDB taxonomy): Bacteria > Pseudomonadota > Alphaproteobacteria > Caulobacterales > Maricaulaceae > Hellea. The sequence continues at coordinate 31,479 of JALZWM010000018.1, read as the reverse complement.
TGTCGTTGGTTTCACCGGCGGTTATCTCGGCGTGCTTTGCTTTATACGGAAATGGTGACCGCCAATGCAGTCATTCATGGCAACCGCGATTATTTGATTGGGTTTAATACAGCAGAGCATCCTGTAGCTCTGCAGATCGGCGGTAGCGAAGCTGATAAGCTCGCAGAAGCCTCCAAAATTGGTGAAGATTTTGGTTATGATGAAATCAATATTAATATTGGCTGTCCGTCTGACCGCGTTCAATCTGGAAGTTTTGGAGCGTGCTTGATGGCAGAACCTGATCTTGTAGCAGAATGTTTTAGCGCGATGTCGGAGGCTGTTGATATTCCTGTGACGGTAAAGTGCCGACTCGGTATTGATAATCAGAATCTTGATGAGACTTTGCCTGAATTTATTGAAAAAGTTGCTGCGGCGGGCTGTAGGCATTTTATAATACACGCGCGCAAGGCTTGGCTCAAAGGCCTATCACCCAAAGAAAACCGTGATGTTCCTCCGCTGGATTATGATTTGGTTCATAAGATTAAAGTGCAATACCCAATGCTAGAAATTGTTTTAAACGGCGGTCTCAAAACAATAGAAGAGGCTAGCGCGGCATCCAAAGGATTAGACGGCGTGATGTTCGGGCGCGCGGCTTATCATGACCCATGGATGCTTCGCGGAATTGATGAAGCTGTATATGGAGCGGAAAAAAGCGTGATAACACGCGAAGAAATTGTCCACGAACTCATAGCTTATGCGGAAAGCGTTCAGGATACGGATAGATCTACTAAGGCTCTTATTCGCCATATCATGGGACTTTATGCGGGACAGTCTGGTGCGCGGCTTTGGCGACGGACCCTAAGTGAAAACATGTCCACTGGAATGCCGTCTGAAATTATTCGAAGTGGCTTTGATGCCTTGCAAAAATTTAGGACTGCGGCTTGATGGAAATAAATCCTGATTTAATAAGACTTACTTTGGTTTTGTTGACCACGGGTTGTGCAGCCGGATTTAGTGCGGGACTTTTTGGGATTGGCGGCGGCGCCGTTATGGTGCCTGCGTTTTATTTTGTTTTCGAAGCTCTAGGCTATCCTGAAGCAACTATTATGCATTCTGCGGTCGCGACATCGTCGGCTGTGATTATTGTAAGTTCTATAAGATCAGTGACGTCACACCATAAGTACGGTGCGGTGGAGTGGAATATTTTGTGGCCTTCCAAGAAGTATAAAAGCTGGGGGCTATGGATCGGTGTTGGGGCTTTATTCGCGTCGGCGGTTTTTGCGAAATATATTTCTGGCGCGCAACTGACACTTATATTTGGACTCATCATGTCTATGATTTCGATGCAATTTATCTTTGGCCGTCCAGATTGGAGGTGGCGAGAGACTCTGCCTGGCGGGGCAGCTATTCCTATCGGGGGGATGTCAATTGGATCTCTTTCCGCAATTATGGGTATTGGCGGGGGGGCTTTCTCTGTGACCCTTATGGCAATTTGCGGCAAGACAATTCACATGGCTATTGGTACGGCGTCTGGCATAGGTATGTTTATTTCAATACCTGCGACACTTGGGTTTATTCTTAGCGGTTGGGGTCTTACGGGCCGCCCGCCATTATCATTGGGTTATGTGAATATATTGGGATTTGTCTTGGTGGCTTTAACATCTGTATTGTTCATACCATTGGGAGCGCGTGTAGCTCACAAGACAAATCAAAGGAAACTTAAAATGATATTTGGGATTTTTTTAGCGTTGGTCTCGATCAATATGGTTCGTAAGGCTTTATTTTAAACCCGTGCTAAAGCCGTAGAAGTAAAGCATTAGGAGTGGCTTCGACCTTTTGTAATTGCCCTAGATAGGTCATGCCAAGAAGGGATGTATTAAGACCTTCTGGCACGACCAATGCCCGGACATTGCGTAAGGTTATCGCGCCCACGGAAATAGATTTTAATTCAACATAAGCGGCCATATTTCGTCCGCCGGCTGTTGCGATTGGGACATTATATTTTAAATCACGCGTACGTATACCAGCTTTTTTTGCATCATTCAAAGTGAGGGCAACAGATGATGCGCCCGTATCAATGAGGAAACGTACATGACCGCTATTAACGCGAGCATCCGTCCAAAATTGGCCATCATCGCGAGACTTGAGAATAGAGACGACACTACCGCGCTGGCTTGTTGGGGTGGGTATTGGTTTCGTAATCGCAACTGTCTCAACAGGCGCAGTTGGCCGTGTTAATCCTGCGGTTGCATAAAGTTGTTCTTTATTCGCAAACCCGAGGGCTACGCCTGTTCCAAGAACACCAATAACTATAACATCACGTAAAACTGTGTTTCCCATTACTAGAAAATAGCATAAGATGGTTGTTAAGACTTTAATGCCAGAAAATAAAATTGGTAATCATTTTAGATTGGATCTAGATAGACATGATGGCACGACCATTTGATGATATTCGCAATTTAATTGCTAATATGCCTGAGCCTGACCCGCTTGGTATTAAGACCGTTCAAGACGTTCTGGCTGGTGGAGGAACACTCAGCCCCTTAGGAAACACGACAAAATATTTGGAATGGTTAGCTGGTTGGCAGGGAAAAACACCTTCTATTGAACGTCCTTTAATTGCCGTGTTTTCGGGAACACATGGTGTTGCGTCTCATATATATGAAACTGATATTGTATCAAAAGCAAGCGTTCGCGTTAAAAGTTTGACCGAAGGCGCGGCGGGGGTTCGTGGCATAGCGGCGTCTTTACAATCTGCTTTCAAAGTCTATGAATTAGGCACTGAATACCCATCGGCAGATTTTACAAAAGAACCGTCTTTAAGCGAAAAAGACTGCGCTGCGGCCATTGCTTTTGGCATGGAAGTTGTTGCAGAAGGTGCGGATATTATTGCGATTGGCAATGCTGGTCTTGGCGCCGCAACTGCTGCTGCGGGTATCATGTTTGGTCTTTATGGTGGTGCTGCAGAATATTGGGCTGGCGGAGTCGGAGAGTCTGCGAAAGCGCGCGTCGCGGCTGTTGAAGCTGGGGTTTTGCTCCATAAAGGTGAATTAAATGATCCACTTGAGGCTTTACGCTGTTTCGGCGGACGGGATATTGCCGGAATGGTTGGCGCTATATTGGCGGCGCGCCATCAATCTATTCCTGTTGTTTTAGATGGTTACGTTGTGTGTTCTGCGGCGGCAGTTTTGCATAAATTAAACCCTCACGCGATTTCTCATTGTATCGCAGGCCATGTTTCAACAGAGCCTGCTCACCGTGCAGTTCTTGACCGTATTGATCTTGAGCCCTTATTGGACTTAGGAATTGGGATAGGTGATGGTACTGGCGCAGGGTATGCTTTGGGAACGCTTCGCGCTGCGGCGCAAGCTTTAGCTACACTAAAGACCACTTAGCTTTGTAAGCGCTATAAATTTAGAATTTAATACCTATGCTAGCTCTATAAGAAGACCTTAATGTCCATATTTTCACATCCCGACTTTGATAACCACGAAGGCGTTTATGCTTTCTCAGACCCTGCTTCAGGACTGCGGTCTTATATTGCGGTACATAATACGAACCGTGGCCCAGCCAGCGGGGGAACACGCTTTTGGCAATATGCAACTGATTATGAGGCTCTGACTGATGTTTTGCGGCTATCACGGGCGATGAGTTTTAAAAATGCAATGGCAGAAATTCCACTCGGCGGTGGTAAAGGCGTTATCATCAAGCCCGAAAGCCAGTTTGACCGAGAGAGTTTATTTGCGGCTTATGGTCGTGCTGTCGAAAAAGTTGGAGGCCAATATATAACTGCGGAGGATGTTGGTGTATCGCCTGATGATATGTTGACGATTAAAACTCAAACAAATTTTGTTGCAGGTCTTGATGACGGCGAAGCTGCATCTGGTGACCCGTCACCACATACTGCGGACGGTATTTTTCGAGGTCTTGAGGTGGCTGTTAAGCATAAGTTGGGCATAGAAGGTTTTGGAGGCCTTCTCGTTGCGGTGCAGGGTCTTGGTCATGTTGGATATAACCTTGCGGAACGCTTATACAAATCTGGAGCAAGACTTGTTGTAGCTGATATTAATTCAGAAGTAACCGCACGGGCGGCATCTGAATTAAAAGCGAGCGTTGTTGGGGTTGACGAAATCCATGCGCAAGAGGTTGATATTTTCGCGCCTTGTGCTTTGGGTGGCGCGATTAATGCAAATTCTATTGAAGATATTAGCGCTTACATCATTGGCGGTGCTGCAAATAACCAATTGAAAACCCCTGAGATGGGCGAAGCTCTACGCTTGCGGGATATCCTTTATTGCCCAGACTATGTTTTGAATGCGGGCGGGATTATTAATGTCTCTGCAGAAGTGTCAGGGACTTATAATTATGAGTGGGTTGATGGCAAACTTGAAAATATTAAAGTGACGCTTCAGGAAATTTTCGACCGGTCAGAAAAGTTAAAGTTACCGACAAATGAGATCGCAAATGAAATGGCGAGAGAACGTCTAGGCTAACATACTTGCGGACATTAAGTTACCCACTCTATTCAGCAGATAAAATCTCGCGGCTTAATTGACGTCGCGCGAGTTCGGTTTTGATTTGAGCGTTTGTATTAAAGCTCCGAATAATGTTTATGAGTTCACCTTCAATATTGATGCCGAAACGAAAAGGTTGATTGTTTAAAACATCTTTATTGCTTCCATCAAACGCCATTCCAATTTCGATAGCGCCATCAAGCGGACCGTCAATTTCTGCTGTCAGCGAACGGTAATTAAAATCTTGAAGGGCATCGAATGCCATTTTCGCATATTCATTGCCAGCGCCTGCGGCATTGGTTTGATCTGTTTGATAGCGAATTGTGCCGCCATCCTTAACGGCGAGGTGTCCGCCCTCGACTTTGACATCAATGCCGGATAAAATGACGGGGAGTCTGCCCTCTATCTCACCTGTGGCTTGGAGCGAACCGTTTCCAATTCCGTTCAAAAATTCTCCAAGTGATACTTTATCTACGCGCATGACAACTTTGTTCTCAACTGCTGAATAGAGCCAGTCAAAAGGTTCTAGAGCGATAGCGCCTGTTCCGATTGGCCACCGCGCACTATAAACTTTAACGCCGTCTGGAATAAGTTCGAATTCTAGGGTTCCTTTTTCAAGCGGAAAACCGGGGTCGAATTGAGCTACTGTCAATGTTTGGCGCCCTTGGCTTTGTAAAGGGAAGAAAGAGGAAAAGCTTAGCTCTGTATTTACGTTTGTTAGCGGGCCGGGCAGGGTACCGAAATTCATAGACTTTAATTGCGCCGTGCCTGAGGATTGCAGGGGCTGACCTGCGGCAAAAGCGAGTTTAATTTGAGCGCTTACTGTGCCGTCAACTTCAGCAATTTTACCCTTTAAGGCTTTAACAAAGTTTTGCGGCTGTAGTCCATTTGGCGAAAAGCGAAGTTCTGGAATATTAACATCAGCTGTCCCTGCGCCAGAGGCGAAATGATATGAGACATCAATAGGCGTCTTTTCTCCGAAGGGTAGATTTGTACGGGCCCTTCCTGTGAACGCGTCGTCTGCATAATTAACTCTTCCCGCCATAGGCAGGCTCGGCAGGGCGTCTCCCGCAAATTTCACACGGCCTGTATTTTGCGCTCCGGGCGAGTAATCAATGTTAAAATTATTAGGCGTGCCTTTGGCTATAATAGCCAAATTCGTCGCGGTCACTAATTGGGTCGTCGCATTTGCTATTGGGGTTGTCATAGTAAAGCGAAGGTCTGTATTTGGGTCTCGCCAAATTTCCAAAGCCATGTTCGGTATGCGAATATCTGTTCCAGGGCCAGGCGTATCTTCTGAACAAATTTTTGTATTAAGGGTATTTAAAACCCAATTTTGACTTTTCCCAGTTAGATTACCAGAAATTTCTATAGTCTCGAAACCTAAGCCAAAATTGCGTTTATTAGGACGGTCGTTTAAAATAAAACTTAGCTCGGCCATCGTCGCGTTGACATCTGATTTATTACCCTCTCGCCGAAAGAGAGGACTCATAGTTATGAGTCGACCGGAGACATCTTCAGCACGCCATTCTGTATCAGTCTCAATGCGTGAAATTGTTAGAGGGGTATTGTCTTTTGGCACAAAGTGCATGATGGTTTCTCCGCCGACAATATCCATTGTTAACTCCCCGTCGGTTTTTAATTCAGTGACGAGCGCGCCTGGTAAAATACCGTCATAATTGACTGCACCGTTTAATTTTAGTTGTGCGGCTGCACCGCCCTTATAAATGGCTCTCGCTGCAAATGGAGAAAGTCGTGCGGGTGTTTTTTCAAAGCCAATAGTTTTCCATTCTCGTTCTGTGCTGACATCGGCAGAGAAACGTTTCACCCCGTTTAAGCGCCAGCCATTTTTTGAGTTTGCCGTCATTTTAGTTTCGCGAAGACTAAACCCTGCAGGCTTGGTCATATAAGCGTGAAAGGAGAGGTTGATTTCCGAGGCCGCTTTATCAAATTGATAGAACGGTGCGACATCGGTTCGTGTGAGAACCAAAGAACTTTCCTGCGCTCTTATAGTGACTGATTCCTTCAAAGAAATTGTTAAGCCGTCAGAGTTTAACTCTGTTATTCCGCGGCCCTGCAGAGAGCTTTGCGTTAGCAACTGGTTTACATTACGTGTTAAACTTGGCCCGAAATTTTGGGCGATAGGTGTTTTATTGAGAGGGTCACTTAGACTTACAGTTTTGGCTAAATCTCTGCGCTTTATGGGGTCGGGAATAGATATACCTTTAATATCAGAAAACCATTCTCCTTTTAAAGAAAACGGGCTACCTTGGGCTTTATCGTGATGTAGCGTTCCCTTCCAATCAATCTTGCTGGCGCCTAGGGTGAATTGGTCCGTGATAAGGGAAGAAAATTTTAGGCCTGCATCGCCCGTTATTGTCAGGGTTTCATCTTGTATTATTGGCATCAAATCACCCGTGACATGTAAGTCAGTGGCTTCTAATGTTGGATGCTCTAGGCGCATGAGACGTAGATTTGTTTTTACGTCAGGCGTCTCGCCTTTAAGCTTGATATCAAAATCACCTTCGCCATTTATTTTCCAATTGGCATAAATAAATTTTGTTTGAGCAAAGTTAACCGAGGCAGAAAAGTTCTTAGATGTGAAATACTCACCATTAATTTTTGTATTGAACTCACCAAAGGGACTGATAATTTGTAATTTACCTTGGTCAATTTGAATGCCTTCTGGAGGCAAAATTTGACCGCTAGTTACTTCGTTATCTCTATGGGGTAACCAGTCATCGATAATTTTACCATTCTTATCAAGTGTAATTTTGCCTTTCGGGCGTGTGAAAACAATGCGTTTAACGTTGCCTTTCAACATGTTCCGCCATTCATAATCTACGGTTATTTGTTGTGAAGAGAAGAATTCTGCGCCGTTTTCTGAAAGTGTAATCTTATCAATTATGGCATGAGTCTTTGTTACGGATTGTATAGAAAGTTGTCCGTCTATTCCTTGCTCGGCAAGAGCGTCAATGGCTGCATCTTCCATTAAAGCATATCTGTTCACCCAAATATAAGCGGCTGTTATTGCGGCGAGAACGAAGAGGATAAAAAATGCAATCATTAGCCAGAATATTATACGAAGCAGGCGGGAACGTTGCGGTTTTATCGCACCTTTCTCCTTTGAATTTTTACTTGCCGACAACGTCATTGCGGTTGGTCCTCACTTCTTGGCTGGTTCATACGTATGTAGGCCTGAATGAACTATAAATATTGTTAATTTTTGTGAAAGATGGATATGTGTTAACGCGTCATTAGGGATAACTCTGCCATTCTAATGACGGTTGGAATTGTGGGCCTTAAAACAAAGCATAACATGACATTAGAAACAGAACATACGCCTGCGGATACAGTTGGGATAACGACATCGGATGAAATGAAAGCGGCCCTTGGTGAGCGGTTGAAGGCTTTCATCACGATGAATAATACACGAATTTACAATAGCCGTCGATTTGGGTTTTTAATGGCTGGTGGAGCTGCGATTCTTCTAGCTGGCTTTGCTTTGCCAAAGCCCCCTGCTGAGTCCATTAAGCTGGTAACGCAAAACGCTGTACCTGAGATAGATTTAACTCGGTATGACATGTATCTAGAAGAGTTAGACGCTGTCGCCGCTCCCGCGTTGGCGTCAAAAACACTTAAGGTTAAAGCGGGTGAGAGTCTCGGACCACTTTTACAGAAAAATGGTCTTACAGGACAACAAGCTTATAAAGTCACCGAGGCCTTTGCCAAAATTTACAAACCTCAGAATGTTCGCGTGGGACAGAAATTTGGTTTACATTTCACGAACGGTACACTGGAGCATCTAACGTTTAAACCAAATGTTGAAAAAACAGTTTTTGTCGACCGCGTTGGTGAGAGCTATACTGCGCGTGAAATTGCGGCTGAATTTAAATATGAGACGCTTGCTGTATCATCTGAAATTTCTAATTCTCTGTATGTTGACGCTACGCGTCTTGGCGCGCCAGATAAGGTGGTCGCGCAATTTGCAAGTATTTATGAATACTCAGTCGACTTTCAAAGAGATATCCAGCCGGGAGATAAATTTGAACTCTTTTTCGAAGTTGCCCGTGATCACAAGGGTGATATCATCAAAGCTGGAAATTTACTTTATACAAGCTTTAGTCCTCGCGGAAAGAAGACAGATTACTACCTTTATAAAGATGCCAAAGGCCGCGAGAATTTTTACGATGCTAATGGTAAAACAGCCAAACGTAAGTTGCGGGCAACCCCGGTTAATGGTGCGAGGCTTTCTTCGAGTTTTGGACGGCGCAAACATCCTATTTTGGGTTACCGCAAAATGCATACTGGTGTTGACTTTGCCGCACCTCGAGGAACGCCAATTCTTGCGGCGGGCTCAGGAACAGTGGAACGTGCTAACCGTTATGGGGGCTATGGTAATTATATTCGTATTCGTCATACGGATGGATATAAAACAGCCTATGCCCATTTGAAGTCATTTGCACGCGGTGTGAAATCTGGAAAATATGTGAAACAAGATCAAGTTATTGGGTATGTTGGAACTACAGGTCGTTCGACTGGGCCGCATTTGCATTATGAAGTCATCCATAATGGTAAGAAGATAAATCCGCGCCGCTTGTCTCAATTATCTGGTAAACCTCTTAAAGCCTCTGAGATGCAATCTTTTAAGACTCGCCACACGAATATTGATAAGATGCGTTCAAAGTCTGAAACAATTACGGCCATTCCAGCTACAGTTGTTATGGCAGAAACGGCGCCGTAAACGCCCCTTCGAAAGCGAGATATTAATATGAAGAACCTCATCAACTTCTTTTTTTCATTTGATAAACTAATGAAAGAAAAACTGATTGTTCCTTTTTTCTGGTTAGCTATCATTGTCATGGGTAGTTTCTTAACTTCGGTTTTTTTAGATGTAGTTTGGAAAAGTCTGGCGACTGTAATTCAGTTTCTTACCTTCCCAGTTATAATTCTTTTTTCATTAGTGAGTATTCGCCTTGTTTGCGAATTGATGGTCGCAATATTTCGGATTAATAATAATCTTTCACCTGACGGTGGCAAATCAGAAACAGCTAACATTGACCCTATGGTTGAAGCCCGCAAAGCAGCTGAAGCTGCGGCCCTTCGAGCGCGTGAGATCTCAAAAAATGCCGGCGAAAAAGCGAGTGCAGCAACAAAATCAGCTGTTGAGAAAACTAAGCATGCTGCAGATAACGCAAAAGATTCGGTTGGAGACGCGGCGGGGAATGCGATGAGCCGAACAAAGTCAGCCGCGTCTGATTTAAAGTCGTCGACAACACCAAAGACAAAAAACTTAGCGAAAAAAAATCAGGTTAAAACGCCTATTTCAAAAATACCTTCTAAAACAAGAACACCTAAAAAACCGGCAGTGTCTAAGAAAAAGAGTGCCGCGGTTAAAAAGCCTTCAAGCAAGACTTCGCCTGTTTTGAAAGGCAAGCCAGGACCAAAGGCGGGAACGAAATCGTCACGCGATGCGCAAGGCCGGTTGTTGAAAAAAGACGGTACGCCGCGTAAAAGTCCTAAAACTAAAAATCCCTAGACTCATTGAGAGTATAAGGCCCGTAAAGGGCCTTATTGATGATGGGTTCTTGATGCGCGAGCTTTAAATTTTTAAAGACAGATGCAATGAGATGGCTTATAAAACGGTAAAAATTGATTGAAATTATGCGATACTTTAAATGTCTGATTTCTATGTTCTTTACTCTTTGTGTTATGGTGCCAGTAGGGGCACAAACGCGTAACGAAGCCCCTGACTTTACAATTAAATCAATTGAAAAGGACTTGCAGTCCACCAAAGTTAATGATGATCTTACAGAAGACCAAAAAAAACAAAGTCTAGCTTTACTGGAAACTGCCGGTTTGGCTTTGGGCAGTGCAATCAAAAATAAAGAGAGTGAAGCTCTTTTTCGGGCTGAACTTGAAAATGCTCAAAAAACTCTTGAAGGGTTAGAGAAAAATATCTCTAAACAGCAATCTCTGACTCCGCTTGAACCTATAATTTCAGATGAACCTATGCGGGAGGAAGCGCTTGTTAAGCTTGAGCAGGACCTCATAGCGGATGAAAGCCGGGCCAGCGCATTGCGCTCCGAATTGGAAGGCTATCAAGAAAGTTTGCAAAACTGGGCGGCACGCCAAATTAATGCACCAAATGACATAACTGAGGCCCGAGATAAATTGGGGGCGTTAACTGTTCAAATTACTAAATTGGGTAATGGGGGTTTGGATAGTGTTAGCGAAGCCCGACGTAAAAATTTAGTTGCGCGCCAATATATGCAAGCCACAAAAGTAACTGCGCTTGAACAAGAAATTGCGGGCCTTTCAGAACGCGGTGAAAATCTCACAGCACGGTTGAACCTCACGGAATTAAAAATTGAAACTATTGATGAGAGAGTTAAATACTTACAAGGTAAAACGGGGAGACGTCGGGCTAATGAAGCTGCTTCCGTTAAGTCTGATGCTCTGGCGACATTGGCCCTATACGCAGAGTCTCATTCTTTGGTGCAAGAAATGGCGCGCGGCAATGTTGCGTTAGCAGATTCGCTTATTGAGCTGGCTGCTGATGCGACGTTAATATCTAAACGTAGCGCGAGTATTAGGTCTCGGATAGATGATGTGGAGAGCGACCTCAGAGTGGCACGAGACTTTATAGCCTTAGGTAATTTAGACCGTAAAGCAGGCGCAACGCTTCGCCGTCTCTCAAATCAGTTACAAGTGCCACAAGCCATAAAAAACCAAATTGATCTTACCCAAAAATCACTCATTTCAGTAACCCAAAAACGTCTTATTGCGCAAGAAACCTTGAGGAATATTCCATTAGGGAGACCTGACATTGAAAATGCCTTAGTACTTGCACGACTTGAAGACCCTAGAATTTCTGATTTAAACGTGGGCGATAAAGCTTCATACAGCACGTTATATATACAGCACCGAGATTTATTATCACGTGTCACGAGCGCATCATCCACGCGGATTAATGAAATCGTTGAACTTCAAAATCAACAAAAAAGTTTACTAGATACGACAGTTGAACTTAAGGACCTTTTGGATGAAAAATTGATTTGGGTTTCTAGTGTCTCAGCTATTAATACCGCTTGGCCAAAAAAAGTTTTCAAAGGTGTTTTTTCGCTTTTTTCTCCTGAACATATTAATCTTGTTATCCGTGAATTCACGGTTCAATCAAAGGCCCTTTGGCCATTAATGGTGATTTTAATCACACTCACTATGACTATTTTTATCATGCGAGGAAAATTATGGGCTGAAATTTATCGTCGTGATAAATTGATTGGCGATGTAGTTTTAGATAGTTTTTGGCACACGCCTTTGGTTATTGTAACCTGTATAATTATAGCTACACCGCTCCCGTTGACATTTATAATACTTGCAATGTTGTATGGAACGAGCTCTTCTCCAGACCCGTTGATTGTCGATATACGGGATACATTTTTATACCTTTCAGTCTTTAGTTTATTCTTTTTGACGTGGCGAGCGTGGGACCGAGATAAGTCTCTTTTTGGGTCTCATTATAAGCTCCCTGCAACTATACGGGCGACCTTAAATAAAAACTTCAGATGGTTTATTCCTTTTGCAGGTACCACCACAGCTGTGGTTGGCTTAACCGAAGGAAGCGAAATTTCAGAAATTTATGAAGGGCTTAGTCTTTTCGCTTTTATAGCGTCAGCATTGGCGTTAGCTGTCTTTACTTATTTTATTGTTTTCCCTCGTAACAATAAGGCTGAAAATTCAGCCGTTAATGAAGGGTATCTTCGGAAGTATTCTGCACTCTGGGCCATTATTTTTATTGGCGTTCCTCTTTTGTCCATCTTCTTTGCAGCGTGTGGTTATTATGAGACGTCGACTAAAATATTATGGCGTCTTTTTATATCCGGTTGGTTATTTTTGCTCACCTATGTTGTTTATGGATTGATTAGCCGTACGGTTCTTGTTGCTCAGCGCCGTCTTGCTCTGCGTGAAGCTATGGCGAAAAGGGATGCGGCTGTTAAAATAAGGCAGGAAAAGGCTGCCGCCGAAGAACGTGGGGAAGAATTATCACTGCCGCCGCCAATTGATACGAGCTCAATTGATATTAAAGCGATTTCCCGTCAATCCTCTCAATTATTAAATACGTTAATTGTCGTCGCTTTTATGGGGCTAATTTGGCTAATCTGGTCGGCTCTGTTACCTGCTTTATCAGTTTTTAATGATGTTGTTATTAGCAGTTATACAGGTCAAACCTTGGATGGCGGTGTAATGATTGATACAAAAATTCCTATTACACTTTGGAATTTAATTCAGTCCGTAGTCATACTGGGCTTAACTTACATCTCAGCCAAAAACCTTCCCGGTTTTCTCGAAATATTTGTTCTGAGCCGATCTCGCTTTGATGCGGGCACGCGTTATGCCATCCGTACAGTCCTTGGTTATATTATTATTGGTATAGGTATCACTATTGGGTTTGACCGCCTCGGGTTACAATGGTCACAATTGCGCTGGATTGTAACAGGCTTATCCGTGGGTATTGGCTTCGGTCTGCAAAAAATTATCGCCAACTTTGTTTCTGGGCTTATTATTTTATTTGAACGGCCGATTCGGATTGGCGACTATGTGACAATCGGGGATCAAAGCGGAACCGTATCGCGTATTCAAATTAGAGCTACAACCCTTAGTGATTTAGAAAACCGTGAAATTTTAATTCCTAACGAAGCCCTTATAAGTGAGCGAGTGACGAATTGGACTTTATCAAATCCTGTGACACGCTTAACACTTAATATTGGAATTGCTTATGGTTCAGATACGGATGCGGCTACAGAGCATATGCTAGCGACGCTTAAGGCGACTCCTAAGGTCTTAGAGACGCCAATGCCGCAAGTTCTGTTCATGGGCTTTGGCGATAGTTCTTTAGACTTCGAGCTTCGCGCATTTTTGCGAAATTTTGATGACCGCGTAGCTGTTCAGAGTAACATTTATTCATCGATTTACAAAGCGCTTGGTGAGGCGGGAATTACCATTCCTTTCCCGCAAAGAGATTTACATGTTATCAATCAAGACGATGCGAAAATTATTTCCAAAAAAATTATGCTTTAATTTAGGGGTAAAAAGGGTGTTAAATTTGCTAAATAACTATGTCTCAACCATAGGAACAGACTGATTTTTAAGGCATAGCGTGAATATGAAAAAACTCTTTTTTATCCCGCTTCTCTTGTCATCGCCTGCTTGGGCACAATCTAGTCTTGATGTGTTTGAAGATGAGGTCATTATTCAAGGGATTTATGATAGGGATATCTCTCTCGAAGAGGTCGCGGCGAGTGTTGCTGTCTTGGGGGTTGAAGATCTTCAAGATATTTCATTTGTTCATCCCGCAGAAGCCTTAAACGCTATAGCAGGTGTAAATATTCACCGGGGGTCAGGACAAGAACATCTAACGGCCATTAGATCACCTGTCTTAACGGGCGGAGCTGGCGCGGCATCATTCTTATACCTACAGGACGGGGTGCCCTTACGCGCAGCTGGCTTTGCGAATGTAAATGGCTTGTTTGAAGGTGGAACAGAATTCGCTGAACAGCTTGAAGTTTTTCGAGGCCCGGGGCCTGCTGAATTTGGCTCGAACGCAGTGCACGGTTTAATTAATATCCAATCTCAAGACGTAGCTAGTCCTACACGAATTCGGCTTCTAGGAAGCTCTGACGGCTTTGCAGGTTTTACCGCTGCGCATAGTGCTGGAGATTTTCGTGTAGCGGTTACGGCTAATCACGATAATGGTTTTCGGGATGATAGCGGCTTTGATCAACAAAAAATACAATTAAAATATCAAGGTCAATTTGGAGTTTGGGATGTTAAGTGGCTTACGTCTTTTCAAAATTTGAACCAAGAAACGGCTGGATTTTTACAAGATATTGATGAAGGCCCTCAGGGCGAAGAGCTGTTACGTGATGAAGATATACGGTTTTCTAATCCTAACCCTGAAGCTTTCAGAGATAGTGAAAGTTACCGCACTCAAGCTAGTTTTACGCGGGATATAGGTGCGGATAAAACATTAAAACTCACGCCTTATGCCCGCCGTAGTGAGCTACGTTTTTTACGGCATTTTGTGCCGGGTCAAGCGCTTGAAAAAAATAGTCATACTTCAGTGGGTTTGCAGAGTGCGTTATTTTCAGATGATTGGAATATAGGCGCTGATGTGGAATACACGCAAGGCAAGCTCTTAGAGTTTCAAGAGAACTCAGATGCCTTAACTTTTAACCCAGCTATAACGTTCACTCAAGGCTTGCATTATGATTATGAAGTCGAGAGTTTTGTTGGCGCCGCTTATGCGCAAAAAAACTTCTGGTTAAGCCCGCAAACCGTATTCGATATTGGCACCCGTGCGGAATATACGCGCTATGAATATGACAACCAAACCACTGAAGGTCGCTTAGGGCGGTTTATTCGTTTGGCCGACCGCACGGATGATTTCTTTGTCATAACACCAAAAGCAAGCTTACGTCATGAGGTCAGTGATAATTTAAACATTTACGCTCGCGGCGCTCGCGGCGCGCGCGCGCCGCAAACAGTTGATTTATATTCGGTGCAGCTTAATCAAACAGGCGGGGAAGCAGATGTCGAAACTTTGGATAGTCTTGAAGCGGGCCTAAAATTTGATAATGAGGTTTTGAGCTTTGAAGCGGCGGCATTTTCGCAATGGAAAGATAATTTTTTTTTCCGTAACTCTGACGGATTTAGTGTCGCGAATGGTCGAACTAAACACATTGGTATAGAGGCGTCTTTTTTAGCAAAATTCACAGATTGGCTAAGCCTGTCGGGAGACGGGACATTGGCGCGTCATACTTATGATTTTGATGACGTGAATCTGAACTTAGACGGTTTGGCAGATGAGTCCAATACAATAACTGATGGAGACCGTGTTGATACAGCTCCGGATACGCTTGTTAATCTGCGGCTTACAGCGCGTACATTAAAGGGTTTAACCGCAGAAGTCGAATGGAGTCACGTGAGCAGCTATTTCACGGACCCAGGTAATACACAAAGTTATGACGGGCATAATGTTTTCGTTTTGCGTAGCTCTTTTGACATTACTAATAATCTAAGAATTTTTGGACGCGTCGATAATCTATTCGATGAAATTTATGCAGACCGTGCTGATTTTGCCTTTGGGAATGAGCGTTTTTTTCCTGGTCGGCCTAGGACAGTGTTCTTTGGCTTGTCATCTGAGTTTTAAGAGCTTATCCCGCCATAATGAATATTCCTGATATTAAACTTGCGCAGGTCGTTGACCGTTTTGAACAAATCGAAGCCCGAATGGGCGCGACAACTGATGGCAATGAAATTGCCAAACTGGGTAAAGACTATTCCGAGTTACGCCCTGTCGCGGAAGGCGTGCGTAAACTTCAAGCGGTTCGCGCTGAAATGGAAGAACTTAAAGCCATGCTTGATGATCCAGAAATGGGCCCTATGGCAAAAGAAGAACTCCAAAATTTAAAAGAATCGCTACCAGCTATAGAGAAAGAGGTCTCGCTTTTACTCCTTCCAAAAGACAAAGATGATAATGCGTCTGTTATTCTCGAAATTCGCGCTGGGACTGGCGGCGACGAAGCTGCTATTTTTGCTGGCGATCTTTTTCGAATGTACGCGCGTTATGCTCAACTCCAAGGTTGGAAGGTAGAGATCGAAAATGACAATGAAGCCGATATGGGCGGATATAAAGAGATTATAGCCTCCGTTACTGGAGCCGGGGTTTACGGTAAGTTCAAATTCGAATCTGGTGTTCACCGTGTCCAACGTGTACCTGTGACGGAAACACAAGGCCGTATTCATACATCAGCTGCAACGGTTGCTGTTTTACCTGAGCCAGAAGATATTGATACGGGGTTTTCAATGAATGATGTGCGTGTTGATACAATGCGGGCGTCGGGCGCTGGTGGACAGCATGTTAACAAGACTGATTCTGCTGTGCGCATGACTCATGTGCCAACGGGAGTTGTTGTTGTATGTGACGCCAAATCTCAGCACATGAACCGCGCGAACGCTGAACGTCTTTTAAAAATGAAGCTCTATGATATGGAAAAACAGCGTGTCGATGCTGAACGTGCTGATGAGCGTAAAGGCCAAGTTGGATCGGGGGATCGCTCTGAACGGATACGGACTTATAATTACCCGCAAGGCCGTGTCTCTGATCATAGAATTAATTTAACGCTCTATAAGCTCGATAAAATCGTAGCAGGAGATGAACTTGGTGAAGTCATTAACGCCCTTATCAGTGAAGACCAAGCGAGCCGTCTTGCTGCGATGGAGGCTGAAGGGTAACGGATGACCGTTATTCTGTCCGATAAGCCGCCGAACACACAATTATTTATTGACCTAAGGGAAAAGTGCGGCTGGGGACTAATATCTAATGATCTTGCGGAGAGAGCTATTAGCAATAGCCTTTTATGGACGAGCGCACATCACGATGACAAGACCATTGGATTTGTGAGACTGATTGGTGACGGAGCGTTGAATTTTTATATCCAAGACTTAATAGTTGCTCGGCCTCATCGCGGCCTGGGGATTGGGCGGTCCTTGATGGAACATCTACTTTCTTTATGCTGCGAAGTTGTTCCCAAAGACGCAACGATTGGTCTTATGTCTGTTGCTGACAAAGAGAATTTTTATGAGGCATTTGGGTTTCAATCTCGGCCCTTTGGGCGCTTTGGAGCTGGGATGACACTTAGTTGTAAAACTGAGGTATGACCGGAATTAAAACAACACTTTGTTATCTCTTTGGCCGTGGATGTAATGCATTTTAAGTAAGATGGGTCTAGTGCTTAAGCCGTTTCGCAGCCAAACTGGGCATGCCAGCCATGTTTACATGGCTCTTGAAGCATTCTTTAAGCGAGATGTCAGAAAGCCCA
This sequence comes from Hellea sp., assembly GCA_023300105.1. GTDB lineage: Bacteria > Pseudomonadota > Alphaproteobacteria > Caulobacterales > Maricaulaceae > Hellea. The sequence continues at coordinate 14,102 of JALZWM010000018.1, read as the reverse complement.
ACAGCTTTATGGATAAGTGCCGTGCTATAATTTTCTTTAATAGCGCTTATTTATGGGCGAGTCGTAATTTGAGAAATAGGTCAAAGCTTAAGGCTTTATCCTCTGGAGTTATTTTTTGGACCTGATGTTTTTCGGCTTGGAGCCTTTTTCCCATAACGTTGATGTGGTTTAGATTCTGACGGTTTAGACCCATCTTTCGTAAAACTTGGCTTAGATTTATCTGAACCTTCTCGCTGCGTTCTACGTGAGTGCTGCTTTGCATGTTGGGCTTGATTGCGGGCTTTGCGATCAGCACGGGATTCTCCACCACCTTTTGAGCTGTTCGTTTTTTTACGATCCGCGTTACTTGGTTTTCCACCACCTGATTTTTCGCCATTTGATCTTTCATCAGGACGTTTTGCGTTTTTAGGTTTTACGCGGCTCCTGGGCTTTTCGTCATGGTTCCATGATTTCTTAGAGGGTTTATTCTCGCTACGTTTTTCGCCCTTATATTCGCTAGACTTCTCAAATGTTGATTCAGGCTTTGGGCCTTTACGGTGATGAGATGTACGTTCACTCAGGTCTTTTGGCTTATCAGCTTTAGCAGCTTGATCTTTTACATAGCGTGCTTTTTTCTTCTTAGATTTTCCGCGTCCTTTTCTAGGGTCAGGCTGTGCCTTTGGCGGCGGCGGTAAGGCTTTGCGAGATTTAAGCGCGGCGACTTGCTTAAGGAAGTCCTCAGGTAGGGGAAGGACCGGAATATCCTTCTTCAGAAGCTTTTGAATGTCTTTAAGATATTTACGTTCATCCCCTGAGACCAAAGCAATAGCTTTGCCTTCGCGGTTGGCGCGGCCCGTACGGCCAATACGATGAACATATTGTTCTGGAACATTTGGTATTTCATAGTTGATAACATGAGTAATACCTTCAATGTCGATACCTCGCGCGGCAATATCAGTTGCAACCATGACGGTGACATCACCCTCTTTGAAAGATTGCAAGGCACGTTGGCGCTGACCCTGTGATTTATTACCGTGAATAGCGACGGCAGAAATTCCAACTTGTGCAAGACGTTTCACAACACGGTCAGCTCCATGCTTTGTTCGGGTAAATACAAGAGCGCGGTTAACATCAGGCTTTAACAAAGAGAGCGACAAGAGGCCTTGCTTCTCAGCTTGGTTGACAAAGTGAACTTGTTGCGTGACGCGTTTGGCCGTTGAATTAGGCGGCGTAACTGAAACAGTCACAGGGTCTTTTAGAAATTGGGCAGCAAGTTTTTTAATGGCAGGAACCATTGTGGCTGAAAAGAACAGTGTTTGACGGTCTTTAGGTACCAAAGGCACAATTTTTTTCAAAGCATGTATGAAACCCATATCCATCATTTGGTCAGCTTCATCTAAGATCAAAATTTCTATGTCTTTTAGCGTGATGGCTTTGCGATCCAATAAATCCATAAGACGCCCAGGCGTCGCAACAATGACGTCATTTCCGCCGACAAGCTTTTTGATTTGTCTCGAAATTGGAACGCCACCAAAAACCGTCGTGACAGAGAAATGATCCATTGTACGTCCATAATCACGAAAGCTTTCTGCGATTTGTGACGCGAGCTCGCGCGTTGGGGCGAGGACAAGGCACCGCGCGCCGCGTTTAGGCGGCTCTTGGTCATTGGTGATGATATGGCTTAAGGTCGGCAGCGCAAAAGCTGCAGTTTTACCTGTTCCTGTTTGGGCGATGCCCATAAGGTCGCGTCCCTTTAGAACATCTGGGATGGCTTGGGCTTGTATGGGCGTAGGCTTTGTATAGCCTAGGAGCTCTAGAGCTGCGTGAAGTTGCGGGGCAAGGTTGAGGGATTTAAAATCGGACATGAGGCTCATTTTTCAGGTGACCCTGAAATGAGTCAATATTTGCGCGGGCGTTAGGCTTGTTAAGCCTTAATGTCAAACCCCTTCATGTGAAACACCTTGCCATACACCGCACACAGGCATAGTTTTGTATAGCTTCACCGGGGTGAATAAGGGACCATACGCTACCATACTTGTGTGGGTTCGGTAATCTTGCAATTACCTCAATTGTCGCAAGATATAAAATGTGGGTTCTATATGTCTTACTACACACGCATAAGTAGTATAAAATTATTAAATAATACTTAAAGCTTGTTAACGCGCTTTAAGAGCTTTTTTAAGTTCTTCAGCTTTTGCGCTTTTTAAAGCGCTGCAAAGTTCAATCGCTTCCAATGTTTGCGCAAGACTGCGCTCATACCCTGGAATAATATTTGCGTGGCTTTTGAAGAATATTTCTATCTCGTCACGGCGCGCAGTTGAACAAAACCCGTTTGCAAAACTGGGCATACCGCCGAGACGGACATCTGGAACTTTGCGCGTAACAAAGACTTCAAAATTTTCTTTCAGCCATTCCCATGTTGCTTCTTCATGGGTATCTGATCTTAAAAGACCGCTAATGATTGTATTAGACTGACGGCCAGTAAAGGGACTCTCCTCAGCGAGGGCCATACCTCTTAAATTGGCTGCGATATTTATATCCGTCGTTGAAGTTAACGCAGAGAGCGCTGCGCCTTTTTCAAATGGTGATCCACGTTTTATAAGAGATAAGAGCGGATCGAATGCTTTACTGCCTTGTGTTTTCATTGCCTCACCAAGGGCTAGCCTCAAGAGGTTAGTCTCGACAACAGATTTAGATGTTTTGCCGTTCAGGCCTAGATATAAGGCCCCGCGTAGGCCAAAATCTTTGGCGAGGGCTTTATCATTGCCGTGTGTAATAAGATTGGCTGCGAGGGTTGGTACCAAGAGGCTTCCCTCAACTGTGTCTTTGCCGACATTAGCTGCATAGCGCGCGCCGTACATATCTTGCACTAGGCGAGCTAAGTCCTCATCAGTATCTAACTCGGCCATAAACCCAAGGAGGGCACCAGCGTTTGAAGCGACCTCATATTCTGGGTGCTTTGCAAAGGCTTCTATGCCTTTAAGATAAACGGTACTTTTAACTTTGCCTGCGCGGTAGGCTGCAAGAAGACTATCTTGAACGGTAAGGACTTCGCGCGTGTTGAGTTTTTCGAGATGAGCTAAGAGCGTGGCCCACTCATGGCTAGCCATATTAAAACGGTAATACCCTGCACCATCGGCATTTAAAGTCATCCAATCGGCACATTTTCCGCTTTCGTGGTTTGGTATGATTGTGGCACGACCTTGTTTCATTAATGTACATTGCTTGACGGTTTCATCACCGTATCCAAATTTAGCGCAGACTGGGATTAGCCAACTTTGCCCTTGTTTTGTTTTGGACCCTAAGGGGGCATACCGAGATTGAAAGAAATCTAATTCGCTGTGGCCTTCAGTTTCTACGCCATCAGTTACGCATTGCATTCCCCCAGTCACCAAAGGTAGCCCCGGCTGATCGACAAAGCTCTTCATCGCTGAGACGACATCGGCATTACCTGAACCATCTGCGATAGACTGGAAGAAATCATCACCTGTAGCTACGCCATCGGCATAACGCTCCATATGAAGCCGAACGCCGTTACGAAACTTTTCTTCACCGACAAAGCTTTCAAACATGGACAACACACCGCCGCCTTTGCGGTAAGTGATACCATCAAATTGATCCATCACGTTTTCAGAACGGGCCAAAGGTTCACGAACTTTACGCGTTGTCGATAGTGTGTCGATGTTCATGGCCCCAAGAGATGCGTTGAGCGTAGTGTTTTCGTAATTTCCCTCAGGCTTCCACATGGTTAGGCTTTTATTACCCATCCATGTTGCGAAGGCTTCATTAAGCCATATGTCTTCCCACCACACTGGGGTCACAAGATCGCCGAACCATTGATGCGCGAGCTCATGTGCATGAACGCGGGCATAGGCGCGTTTCTGTGATAGCGGCGCATCGGTATCAAGCAGCATAAGCGACTCGCGGTATACAATTGCGCCCGGATTTTCCATTGCCCCAAAAGCATAATTAGGCGCGGCAATCAGGTCGAGTTTTTCATAAGGGTATTCTGATCCGAAATAGGACTCAAGCGCAGAGAGGATACCGTCTGTATTTGATAGGCCATAAGTCATGCGAATGCCTTCACCTTTAGCGGCCATACCACGTAAGGCTAGAGGACGTTTGCGAACTTCATTGGGTGATATATCGCCGAAATCAACAACATCAAAAGGGCCGACGCCAAAAGCAACGAGATAGGTTGGTAGAGGGCGGGTTGTCGCAAAATCATGTTTAATCCAGCCACCGTCCAGAGCAGTTACTTTAACTTCTGGCGTGTTTGCATAGACGACATCATCTTTGGGCGCTGTTATAGTCAGCGTGAATGGAACTTTAAATTTAGGCTCATCAAAACTTGGGAACGCCTCTCGCGCGCCAAGCGGTTCAAACTGCGTAATGATATAGCCTTCGTTGCCGCGCTTGACTTGATAGGCTGAATTTAACGCTTGGTTATAAGGCGTTTCATAGACCAGTTTCAACGTTGTTGCGCCTGCAGGTAGAACTGTGTTTGATGTAAGGTAAGAAATGCCCGAAGGGGCTTCGAAGGGCGCCAATTCTGTAAAATTTAAAACCGTTTCAGTATCGGCATTTATAGCAAGCGCGGAGGTAACAGTCATATCTTTGCCATGAAGCCAAATTTTATCTGTAGGTTTTTGAATATCAACATCGATTTCAACAACGCCCGAAAATCCAACGGCATCTGGATCCATACGAAGATCAATACGGTATCTTTGAGGAACAACATTTCCTGAAAGCTGTGCATGAGGGATGCCCTCGATACGAAAAACTTCTGATAGGGGCGTATTTATCGATTCATGAATTATGTCTGTCGGCGCAGGTGCAATATCCTGACAAGCTAAAAGAGTGAAGGTTAGCACGCCCATGAGAGCGATTTTTTGATTAAAGGCCAATGGATATCTCATATGTTTTTCTATCCCTAAAGTGCATGTAAAGGGTCTCAAAATTAATTTTCTACTTATGTTATAATGTCGGTTGTTCTGTGGTTTTTTAAAAGAATTAAAAAGGAAATTCTTTCCGTATAGACGCTAAAAAGGCGTGGTATTTGCAATTATTTAAGTATGAATAAAAAAATTATTATATTTGGGGCTATATTTATTAGCTTAGTGTTTCAATCTGGTACGGTTGAGGCTGTTACGGGGCGGTCCAATTGTATTGTTCCGAACGAACTTACGAGCAAGGCCATGGGGCCTTTGATCAAAAAACCAGAACAATTTTTACGCTCTAGCTTAAAAGACAGCTACACAATCAAAAACTTTAAAGCTGTAAAGTCTGATGACTTTAGCGACGCTTATTTTTTGGCTGGCGAAATTATTGAAAAGAAGACCAACAGGTCTCAAGGTGTAGCGGTATGGTTTACACCTGAGTTATACGCCATGAAAGGTCCGGCGACTAAATACTCGACGTTTTTATCGGTCGTTATTGGGAGGACAACATGGGATGATTCAGGTAATGGATATAAAATCAAAAAGAATGTTACAAAAAAATCTCATGGCTACAGGGAAGTCTTAGCTTGTTACTAAGATTGAGTTTATTATCAGGGCTACCAAGGTTTTTTGAACTCGGACAAAGCTTCGAGGTCAAAATCACCTTTATGCATTTTTCCATTGCGGTCAAACCACTGACATGAAGCTTTACCGTCATTAGTCTCTAATAACACTGTCATTTTGGGACCACCGCTATTTAGGCGAAGGACAGTTCCTTTTTTGAATTTTGGCGTTTCAGACATTAGTTATCATCCATTTTGAGGGCGGCGATAAACGCTTCTTGCGGTATTTCGACTCTGCCGAATTGGCGCATGCGTTTCTTACCTTTTTTCTGCTTATCCAAAAGTTTGCGTTTACGAGATGCGTCGCCGCCGTAACATTTCGCCGTGACGTCTTTACGCATCGCGGCAATTGTTTCTCTGGCGATAATGCGTCCGCCAATCGCTGCTTGTACCGGAATTTTAAAGAGATGACGCGGGATAAGGTCCTTTAGACGTTCGCACATTTGGCGGCCACGCGACTCGGCATTGTTACGGTGAACCAACATGGAGAGAGCGTCGACAGGGTCGCCATTGACCATGATGCTCATTTTTACGAGATCACCTTCCTTGAGGCCTATCGCTTTATAGTCAAATGAGGCATATCCTTTAGAAACAGATTTTAGACGGTCATAAAAATCAAAAACAACTTCATTGAGCGGAAGTTCATATTCAACCATAGCGCGGGAACCGACATATGTGAGATTGGTTTGAATCCCACGACGGTCTTGACAAAGTTTTAAAATTCCACCGAGATACTCATCGGGAGTCATAATCGTAGCTTTAATCCAAGGTTCTTCGATAAACTCAATCTGCATGACATCAGGCATGTCGGCAGGGTTATGAAGTTGTATGTTAGATTTATCGCGCATTTGTAAAGTATAGACAACTGAAGGTGCTGTCGTAATGAGGTCGAGATCAAATTCACGTTCAAGGCGTTCTTGGATAATTTCAAGATGTAAAAGCCCCAAGAAACCACAGCGGAAACCAAAGCCGAGGGCAGCTGAGGTTTCCATCTCATAGCTAAAGCTCGCATCATTAAGCCGCAAGCGGCCCATGGCCGCGCGAAGGTCTTCAAAGTCAGCGGCGTCAACAGGGAATATACCGCAAAAGACAACAGGCTGTGCAGGTTTAAAGCCGTCCAACGCTATTTCGGTAGGGCGTTTGTCTTCGGTGATGGTATCGCCAACAGCGGCATCTGCGACTTCTTTGATAGAGGCTGTTAGAAAGCCAAGTTCACCAGGACCGAGTTCTGCGCAGTCTGTTGGCTTAGGTAAGAACACACCCACTTTATCAACAATATAGTTTGCGCCGGTATTCATGGTTCTAATGCGCATGCCTTTTTTGACTGTACCCTCGATAACGCGGAAGAGAACAACCACGCCCATATAGGTGTCATACCAAGCATCCACGAGCATGGCTTTTAAAGGCGCTTTTGGGTCTGCTTCTGCGGGGGCAGGAAGCTTTTCACATATGGCTTCAAGGACATCTTCAATCCCGATGCCAGATTTAGCTGAGCATTCGATGGCTTCACTGGCGTCAATACCAATAACTTCTTCGATTTGGTCACGAACGCGTTCAGGCTCTGCTGCAGGCAGGTCAATTTTATTTAAGACAGGAACAATCTCATGGTTATGGTCAATAGCTTGATAAACATTCGCCAGTGTTTGAGCTTCGACACCTTGGCTAGCATCGACAACCAGAATGGAGCCTTCACAGGCCGATAGACTGCGTGAGACTTCATAGGCAAAGTCAACATGGCCGGGCGTATCCATCAGGTTGAGTATATATGTTTCACCGTTCTTGGCATTATATTCTAAGCGAACAGTTTGGGCTTTGATTGTTATGCCGCGTTCTTTTTCAATATCCATGTTATCCAGAACCTGTTCGCTCATTTCTCGGTCAGATAAACCGCCGGTAAAAGAGATCAAGCGATCAGCTAAAGTTGATTTCCCATGGTCAATATGGGCAACAATTGAAAAGTTTCGAATATTTTTCTGCGTAATCATTAGCGCGTTTTTATACGGGGTAGGAACGATTGCAAGAGTGTAATAGTGGCAAGACAGGTGCTTTTAGGCCTGTCTCTTACTATTTCTAATCTAAAAATTTATCGCCAAGTATCTTGCCGTGTTTAATCTTTGTTTAATATTGAAATATTGTTATCGACGTCTTATCTCGATTTAATGACAAAAGCTGAAATATATATAAATGTGGCCGCTCAAATATCCGCTGTTATTGAAGGTGAAACTTCGATAACGGCACGCTATGCAACAGCCGGATGCTTGTTAAGCGAAGCTTTCGAAGCTTTTTTTTGGACAGGCTTCTATGTGGTAGACCCCCTGAAACCCACTGAGCTTGTTGTTGGACCTTATCAAGGTACACTCGGTTGTCTACGCATCCCATTTGGCAAAGGCGTTTGCGGAGCTTGCGCGGCGCGAGAAACGACTATTATTGTTGAAGATGTCCATGTCTTCCCGGGACATATCGCCTGTGATAGTCGCACGAAATCTGAAATTGTTGTTCCTGTTTTTGATAAAAAAGGTAATTTGGCCGCCGTACTTGATGTTGATTCAACCCAATTGGCTTGTTTTGATGATATTGATAAAGCTGGTTTAGAAGCTATTTGCAAAAGTTTGCTCGTTTAATTTTAGATAAATGATGAGGTTTTAGGCTTCTTAATTTAGGAAAGAATGTTATTTTAATTTGCCTTGTACGTTTCAAGACCTAATTTGAACGATACTTACTTGGGCTATTTGGCCAATAAAACAGAGATACATTGTGATAATGAAATACCGCCCACTTTGGATGATTATAGTAGGATTAGGCTTAGCTGGCATTCTCTTAATTCTTGTCCAGTTTACGTCGGCATTATCTAAGACGCCGTTGATTTCGAGCAATGAAACAACGATTGAAGAAAAATCTGCCCCTATAGACAATGGGCTTACGCCCGTTTTTTTTAAAACAATCAGTGAATATGGCAGTGAAACAGCCAAAAAAGTAGGAATTAACGGCACGAGCGAACCTAACGCAGTCTTGACGTTGTTGAATCAAAATACGCGTTTGCGGCAGTTCAAATCAGATGCGGATGGAGCCTGGGATGTGGTTATTGACATCGAATCTGACCGCGCCCTTGCTCTTGAAATTGTTATGTTTGTAGAGGGAGATTTAAGTATTCGAGGCGATGAGACGATTTATCGTCTTCCTGTGCCATACTCTGAAGATGATTCTAAAAACCTTCTTCGCCCTGCCTTGATAATGGTCAGCGCTCCAGGCGGCCCTAGCAGAATTGTTCAATCTCCATTTGGAGGGAGCCCAACCAATGGTCCGTTATCCATGGGCCCTATCGACTATGATGATAGCGGCGGGGTCATTTTGTCTGGAACCACCGCTGCAGAAGGCCGCGTCCGGATATATGCAGGCGGGGAAGCTTTTGGCGAAACGCGAGTTGGCGCTGGTGGACGTTGGAATTTCATTGCTGGAAATTTATTACCGCAGGGAGAGTATCCAATATCTGCTGAATTGATTGGGGTAGAGGGAGTTGAAGCGAGAGTTAGTGTTCCCTTTGAACGTCTGCCACCCTCAAAAAACGACAGTAAATCTCCCTCTGACTTACCTGATGTTAAATATGAGCCTTATCGTTGGCAAGTTCGTCGCGTACTAATTGGTGGAGGTCATCAAACAACGACTATCTTCGCGCCGATTGAGGCAAAGGCTTTAATTATTGATGCGCAATAACTAGCTTGCAGTTTCGGAAAAAACAGTGTCCGCGTCTGTTCCCATAACTTCATCTGCGATTAAATTATCATTATTCAAAGAGGAGGGCATAAATTTATGGCGCAAACGCGTTAACCGGGCTCCCATGACAGCAGGCATAGCAAGTAAAACAGGCGTGATAATTAATGTCAAAATAGTCGCAAAGCCGAGGCCGCATGATAAAACATATGAAATAGGCGCCCAAATATCAGAGGTCGTTGTCCCTTTCGTGGAAAATTCCCCCGTAAATATATTTGCCTGCCAGCCTAGAACAAGTGGCATTAAGCCAACAATTGTAGTTAGCGTAGTCAAAACAACTGGGCGTAACCTTTGTGCCGCAGTTCGCAATGCTGCGTCTTCACTGCAAAAGCCGTGAGATTTTAAACGTTGATAGGTATCAATCAGCACGATATTATTATTCACGACAATTCCTGCAAGCGCGATTATGCCGACCAAAACCAAAATACTCGAAATATAAGGATAAAAAGTTAGGCCTAAAATGACGCCAAAAACAGAGAGTATGACCGATGATAAGGTCAAGAAAACATGATAAAAACTATTGAACTGTAAGAGCAATATTACGCCCATCATGAACAAAATTGCCAAAGCTGCATTTTTACCAAATTTAGCGGCCTCGATGTTTTCCTCGGCTTGTCCTAAGAATTTCACTTTAACGCTGAATGGAAGAGCGGTGTCTGTATCAAGCCATTCTTGGAGTTCTTCGACTTGCTTGTTTGTGGCGTACCCTTTTTGCGTATTGGCTTTCACGACATAAAAGGGAAGTTGATCGCGGCGCTCAATTCTATCTTGACGTGGCTTAGCGATCCGTTTGACCACGGACGATAATGGAACGGCACCTTGTGTTGTCTGTATGCGTAGGCCATCCAGTTGGGAAACGTCACGTGCTGACTTGGGAAAACGAACACGGATATCAACTTCTTCTTCAACATCAAGCGGCCTGTATTGACCGACCAGAGCACCCTCTGTGAGAAGTTGAATGGCGGCTCCAATTTGGCCAACATCAAGGCCAAGCCGACCTGCTTCGGCGCGGTTAATAATCATTTCCCACTCAACGCCGGGAAGAGAAAGGCTGTCTTCGAGATCTTGAATGCCTTCAATAGCCCCGAGTTTTGCACGAATCGTTTGAGCGGCAAGCTTGAGAGCAGCCTTGTCTTCGGATGATATTTGGATGCCGATATCTTTATCAATAGGCGGACCTTGTGATAGGGCTGAGACTTCGGTCAGAACGCCAGGAATATTTTTCGATGCGCGTTCAATATCGTCTAAAATTTCCAAAAGTGGGCGGCGTTCTGAAAAAGGATGAAGTTCCAAGTAAATTCTGACTGTTGTATCTTTTGGTACATTCGTTGGACCATTGAACGATGAACTGCCAGAGGCGCCGGGACCCGCCACTGTATAAATAGATTCAATGCCATCAATTTGTGCCAGGCGTCCCTCTAACTCTTTGGCGATACTCAAACTTTGAGACGCGGTGGAATTACCCCGCGTCCTAGCAAATACAAAAATTTGATCTGTTGGAGTTTCTGTAAAAAAAGCAACAGGTTTTGGCGGCGGACCAGCTAGACTGGATTGAAAAGCGAGAATGATAAATGTGCCTGTTATACCTAAAGCGCAGAGTACCAACAAAGGATAGCGAATAATCTTACTGATGAGTCTCACATAAAGACCTGTAAAACCGCGAACTTTCGAAGGGTCGCCCTCTGCTGCGGATAATAACGCTGCATTGGAATTTATATTCCGCTTTGGCTTAAATCCAATCACAGCGCCAATTGTGGGTAGAAAAACCAAAGCCATCAACATAGACGCCGAAAGGACATAAATCATTGTTCGCGGAAAATATGCCATGAATTTACCTGTTATAGAATCCCAGAATAAAAGAGGAATAAAGGCCGCTAGAGTTGTTGCAGTTGAAGAGACAATCGGCCAGAACATGCGTTCTCCTGCCATTTGGAAAGCGTCTTTACGCGCTAAACCTTCATCCATTTTTCGGTCGGCATATTCGACAATTACAATGGCGCTATCAACCAATACCCCCACTGATAAAATCAGGCCAAACAGGATCATCATATTGATGGACTCGCCTCGGACGAGGAATAAGAAAAACGCAATCAAGAAACTTGCAGGTATGGCCCAGCCGACAAAAAGCGCAGAGCGCCATCCAAGAGCGGCAATGCAAACGATGAAAACAAGAATAACCGCATTGACGATAGATGAGGATAATTCAGTCATCATACTTTCAATATAGGTCGCTCGCGACTGACTAAACGTGACATTGATTGTCTCGGGCCAGTCCGCATCTTCGGCGAGTCCGTTTACGAGGTTTTCTATAAGTTCAACCGTTTCAATGATATTCCCGCCTTGGCGTTTTGAAACTTCCAGAGAGACAGAAGTGCGCCCATTAAAGCGGGCGATATTAGATATGTCTTTATAACCAGAGCGAACGGTTGAAATATCGCGCATACGAACAATCGATCCGTCGGCGCCTTGCCTGATAACAAGCTCTGCCATATCGCCGGGATTTTCAATCAAGCCTGGTAATTTGACATTGAATTTGCCGCTATCGGTTTCTAAAGCCCCCGCTGGAATAAGGCTGTTATTTTGCGCAACAGCGGCGGCTATTTCTCCAAAGGAGATACCGAGACTGTCAATTTTTGCGGGATCTAAGACGGCTTCGAGAACATCAATACGTTCACCAGAAATATCGGCTTGTAAAACGGACGGCAAGCTTTCGAGCCGGCGTTGTAAGTCTTTTGCGCGTTGTTGTAGAGCGCGATCTGGAACGTCGCCCCATAAATTAACGGTAATAATCGGCAGGGCAGAGGTGCTGACTTCTTGCACGACAGGCTCGCGTGCTTCTTGCGGGAACTCAGCGCGGGCACGGTCAACCTTTTCAAGAACATCCGTTAAAGCTTGATTGAGGTCATGGGAGGCTTCGAACTCGAGTGCGATAAAGGCGGCGTTAGTGACCGCGATACCGTCCATCTGTTTAATCCCTTTTATGGATTTAAGCTCTGTTTCTAACGGCCGTATTAGGAGCCGTTCTGCATCTTCTGGCGAAATACCTGGCAAGACGACTTGAACATTAATGAAGGGGATAGGGACATCAGGTTCTGCTTCCATAGGCAGACGGGAGATTGCGAGAAAGCCGCCAATAACGGCAAATAGCATAATCCCGATTGTCATCCGCCAATTGCGAATAGAAAACCCAACAATGCCGACAATGCCGCCCATGATTATTCGACCGCGCTTTTATAGTCAGCTAAAGATGGATTTGCCTGAGTCCCAATGGCAACAAAATCTTGCCCTTGGGTGATGATGCGGGTTTCATCGGGTAATCCTGTGACCCACATCCCATTGGCATCTTCGTCGATTGTTTTTACGCGGGCAAAGCGGACAACGTCGTTAATGTCTAAATAACGCACGCCAACAGAGCCGTCTTGATCAAGTGACAAAATCTTAGCTGGCACATGTTGGGCCATTGTTATGTCTGTTTGAATTGACACAGTCGCTGTGACCCCTCCTTTGAGTGCGTAATCTGGATTAGGCACTGAAATTTCAGTTCGGAAGGTGCGTGTTGACGCGTTCGCTTTGCTTTCAATATAGCGCACTTTGCCTGTCAAAGACTCGCCAGTCACAAGCTCTATGTCGGCGTCTTGTCCTAACTTAACAAATCCAACTTGGTTTTCAGTAAGGTCTATAGTTACGACAAGCGGATTCATCTCAATAACACGGCCACAAGATTGACCAGGGGACAGAAAATCTCCGATCTCTGCTGTTTGTTTTTCATAGACACCTGCAAAAGGCGCACGCATATTTACATTATCCAGTTCAATCTCGGCTTGCTTGACGCTGGCCCGCGCGCCGTCAACAACGGCTTTGTCTGAATCGAGTTGTATCGCGGATTTAAAGCCCTTTTCGACCAAAATCTTTGTTGCGTTTAAATCGGCCTCGCGTGATTTCAGGCCTGCAATCATTTGGTCTAAGACCGCTTGGCGCGCATCGACACCTTGGCGACAAATCACAGTGCCTTTGGCAATGCGGCGGCCTTCGGTGATAGGCGCCGCAATGACCAAGCCCGCTGTTTTCGCTTTCACATCAACTTCGCGGTTGGCTTCGGTGCGGCCAAATAAACTAAATCTATTTTTATGTTCTTCTGCAAGACGTGCTTCATAAATAACGGTTGGCACGGTTTGTTTGACTGTGATGGTTGTTTTAGCTCGTGGCGGGGCTTTGCTGTTTTCTCGCGAGTTCACTACGAACCAGAGCGCAATTGCAACAACTGCGATGCCTGCAAAAAGATATGAGGTGTTTATTTTCATGGCTGGTATACGCCCTATCATGGCGGAAAGTTGATTGCCCTCGAACAGTAATAGACAAAGTAATATGCGCAACAGCCAAATTTGCAATTTCATGCTACATAATTGCATGGAAATATGATGCTTAGGTAATTCGCGTGGTGAGAATATTTCGTAACACTCAAAATTATCACAATACCCCCTATATAATTTGATAGAAAATCAGGCTTGACCCTTGTGACCGTATTAGTAGGTTAGCCGATTAAGCTTCACGAGGCTGAACAGTGGGCTAAAAGGGGATGAGTTTTGAGCGATATATTAGATCAGTTGGTTGCACGCCGAGATGAGGCCTGTATGGGCGGCGGCATACGCCGTATTGATGCCCAACATGGCAAAGGCAAGCTCACTGCGCGGGAGCGGCTCGAACTTCTGCTAGATCCTGATAGCTTTGAAGAATTTGATATGTTCGTTAAACACCGTTCAACGGATTTCGGTATGGATGAGAAGCATTTCCC
>JALZWM010000017.1 GCA_023300105.1 Hellea sp. | reverse complement strand
CCAATTTCTTGTTCGTACCCCAGACTAAACCCAAGCGATTCTTCAGGGTTTAAATCGCGGTTTCCTGTGAAGTTACTTTGCGGAAAAAATCCAAATAACTCGATTAAAGAGGGGTTTTTGATAGCTGTCCCTACGGAACCCCGAATGCGTCCGCCAAAACTTTCAAAGGCGTAACCTGCGCCGACGCGCCATGTTGTTGCATCATCAAAAATGTCATTGATATCGTAACGCGCTGACGCCGTCAAAGAGAGCGGGCCTGCATTATATTTATAATCACCGGCAACGGCATAAGTGGTGTTATCAGGATTAGCGCCTTCTTCTGTGAAGTTTGGGCTGATTTCATAGCTCTCATCTTCAATTTCGCCCAGTGCAGTGAACTCGCTATTGCCAAAGCTGCGTTTTGCCGCCCAGTTTATATTTTTACGTTGACCGATAGAACGCGATGAAAAGCCGCCGACGGTGTCTGTATCCGTATCAACTAAATGGGCTGTGATGAGGTTTTCAAAACCTGCGAGTTCAAAGCGTGCATCAATGCGCGCCGTTTGAGACTTCACTGTTGTCTCGTCATTTGTGTTGTTGAGGCGGCCGTCGAAATCAGAATCGCTATCAAAGTCCACTTCGAGTCGAGAGGTGCCATATTTTCCAGAAAGTGTCACAGGGCCAAGTTTGACTTGGTTGAGGCCGATATTCAAATTGCGAGAGCTTGAGCCGTCGCGCTCACCGCTAAGGCCGGCGACATCAAAACCGTCTGTATTAAACACATTGCCATTTAAGGACAGGGACGCTCCGCCTAAGGGTAGGACAGCACTCACTTGGCCTTCGATGGTATCACGTCCGCCAGCTTCGACGGAAGCTCTCCAACCCTTTTGGGTGGAGCCAGCGCGCGTGATGATGTTGATAACCCCGCCAACAGCATCAGAGCCGTAAAGGGCGGATTGTTCACCTCGCAAGGTTTCTATGCGCAGGATGTCTTCTGAGCGCAGACCCGCAAAATCAAATTCTCCAGAACTTGGGTTGGAAACTTCGACGCCGTCAATCAAAACAAGCACGTGATTGGCTTCTGAACCGCGCACGCGAATTTGTGTCAGGCCAGAAGCTGAACCTGAAGAACTTACAGCAATGCCGGGTAGGGTGCGTAGCAGGTCGGAGACGTGTTGTTGCCCCCGCGCGGCGATTTCGGCTTCTGTAATGATAGACGAAGGGACTGTAAGTTTATCTGTCTCGCTTGTCCCAATGCGTTGTCCGATGGAAATAATTTCGGCTGTTTCGCCAGCGATATGGCTCTGTGCAAAAGCCTGTGAAGATATAGCTGCAAGGGCAGCGCCTAGTAATAATCGTTTCATGTCACGACTCCAATTGTGCCCAAAGCTGTGCTCGGGCATGTTAAAATAGTGTCGTCATTGGAGAGGCTCCATGCACATCGGTCTTCCCGCCCGCGCGCGCTGTCGACTTATTGGCAGGTCTTCTGACTTCCGGCTCAAATGTGCGTCTGACGTCTTCCCGTAGCTCTGGGTTAACAAAGCAACAGTGACATATGCCAGACCCACTTGCCGATTACAGCTGCGGGTGCAGTGCCTGACTTCATAATCTTCGATTGAGGATTATGGCACAGGCTTCCCATATTCACCCTCTTGCGAGGGACCAATGCAGGCCAATTAATCTATGATAGTACTATTAGCAAGCGGATTGATGCGCGTTTATTTACATTAATTTATGAGAGAATAGCTTGAATTATAGTCTATTCCGAGTCAGAGGGACTTTATACGAAACAAGGAGCCAACATGCTCAAGGTTTATGAAAATACAGCGGCCTCAAAATCGATCGATTTGGCAGATTTACCCTGCGATCAAATATTGATCGAAGCGTTGATTTTACCTGTTCAAATAGGTGTTTTTGATTTTGAGTATGGCCAAGAACAATCCGTGCGCTTTGACCTTGTTGTTGATATTGAGCCTTTGACCGATGAAACGGCACATGAAACGCATAACATCGTGCGTTACGACCATATCGTTGCTGACATCAAGACTATTATAAGTGAAGGTCACATTGAACTTGTTGAGACGCTGGCCGAACGTATTGCAGGGGCGAGTCTTTTATATGAGCGCGCGAGACAGGTTTGCGTGACTGTTGCAAAATTAGATGCTATTGACGAAGCCCGCTCTGTTGGCGTTCGTATCACCAGACGTAAAAATTAAGCCGTAAATAATTAAAACGAAAGTAAATCATGCGTATTTCCCTCCAAGACCTACTGGCTGAGCGGGCTATTTTATTAGCTGACGGCGCAACAGGAACGAATTTTATGGAAATGGGACTTGAGCCTGGATTTCCTCCTGACCTTTGGAATGTGTCCGAGCCGCAAAAACCAGAAGCTCTGCATCAAGCTTTCGTCGATGCGGGTTCTGATATCATTTTGACCAATACGTTCGGGGCTAATGCGCCGCGCCTAAAACTTCATGACGCTCAAGATGAAACACACGCCATCAATAAGGCTGGTGCTGAAATAGCTGGGCGCGTAGCTGCGGCGGCTAAACGGCCTGTTGTTGTTGCTGGCTCCGTTGGGCCAACAGGCGAATTGTTTGAACCTATGGGTGATATGACGATGGAAAGCGCTATCAAAGAATTCACAATTCAAATTCAAGGCCTGAAAGACGGCGGCGCGGATGTGGCGTGGATTGAAACGATGTCCGCGGCTGAAGAAATTCAAGCCGCCGCACAAGCGGCGATTAATGTCGGTATTCCCTTTGTGTTTACAGCAAGTTTTGACACAGCAGGACGCACCATGATGGGTATTGCGCCTGACGCGCTTGGGGCCGTGGCGGATACTATCCCTGAAGCGGCTGTGGCTTACGGCGCGAATTGCGGCGTTGGCGCGTCTGACATGATGCTGACAATGTTAGAAATGACAGCGGCTAATGGCGACGCCGTTATCGTGGGCAAAGCCAATTGCGGAGTTCCGACAGTTAAAGGTAAAAATACAGTCTATTCGGGTACGCCACAGCTTATGGCAGATTATGTCGAGATGGCCGCAAATTCTGGTGTACGTATCATTGGCGGATGCTGTGGTACAGCGCCTGAACATGTGGCGGCCATGCGGATAGCGATGGATAATTTTGAGCAGGGGCAACGCCCGACAATGGATGAAGTCACATCTAAATTGGGCGAACTTGTAAATCCTCCGCCTAAGCCGGGTGCTACGGGATCGCGTAAAAATCGTCGCCGCAAAACAGATTAAGTAATTCTGAATAGAGAAAACATGGTAGCCAAGCTAGATCAAGATACGCAAGATAAACTAGATGCAGCGGCTTTTCGCCGCCTATTATCCCATCTGGATAACCGCAAGGATGTCCAAAATATTGATATCATGATCTTGGCTGACTTTTGCAGGAACTGCCTTGGTAAATGGTATAAAACCGCTGCGGATGATCTTGGTGTTGATATGAGCGCCGAAGACGCGCGCGAACGTGTTTACGGCATGGCTTATTCCGAATGGAAGACTAAGCATCAAAAAGCCGCCACTGCAGAGCAAATGGCGGCCTTCGAAGCTAGAAATAAATGCAGCTAGTATAAGCGGACCCCGCAATACGTAACGTTATTATTTAACGGCGATAAAGGCGTTGCGTCCGTCGCGTTCAACAGACAGAGCAAAGGGGCCGTCCTCTCCTTCGATAGCTGCTTCAAAAACATCAAGATCAGAGACTTCAGTGCGGTTCACTTCGCGGATGATATCACCCTTGCGTAGACCTGCACGCGCGGCTTTGGATCCGCGTTCAACCGAAGCCACCATCACGCCATCTGTACCGCCGCGAAGTTCCAAGTCTTCGGGGATATTTGTGATCGAAGCTCCAGAAAAACTCTCAAGCGCTGGAACGTCATCAACTGCGCTGTCATCAAGAACCTCTTGTTCTTCTTCAAACTCTTCGACTTCGATACGCGTTGAGCGGCGTTTCCCATCTCTGAGATAGGTAATGTCTGCACGTTCACCCGGCTGAACAAGACCAACTGAATTGCGAATATCAGACGCATCTAAGATATCTTCCCCGTTAAAGGCGACAATGACGTCCCCTTTTTCAAGGCCGGCTTTGGCAGCAGGACTATCATCGACAACATCGCTTACTAATGCTCCGTCCAGTGTAGATAAATCTAGGCCTTCTTTGAGTGTCGGCGTAATGTCGCCAATCAAGACACCAATACGGCCACGGCGGACTTCGCCGTGACTTACCAATTGCCCCATAACGCCTTGGATAATCCGCGTCGGGACGGCAAAGCCAATGCCGTTATTGCCGCCAGACCGTGTTACAATCGCGGTGTTAATCCCGATGAGTTCACCCTTTGAATTTACAAGAGCGCCGCCTGAGTTACCGGGGTTGATAGAGGCGTCAGTTTGAATGAAATCTTGATAATTATCACCCGCGCCACGATCGCGCCCAAGAGCTGAAATGATACCGCTCGTGACGGAGTGAGACAATCCAAAGGGATTGCCAACCGCAATGACGTAATCACCAACTTTGACGTTAGAGGCTTTGGCAAATTTCAACGCGCGCAAGTTTCTGGCTGGAATTTTTATCACAGCAATATCTGTTTTGGGGTCAGAGCCAACAAGTTCTGCCTTTAACTCGCGCTTATCTTCAAGCGTAACCGTGATTTCATCGGCATCTCCGACAACATGGTGATTAGTAATGATGAGCCCTTTGGCCGCATCAACAATTACGCCTGAGCCAATACCGCGTTTCTCACGCTCTTGTTGTTGAGGGATGCGGCCACCAAAAAAGCGCTCTAAGAGTTCTTCATTGCCTTGAGGGCTGCGTTTGGAGGCGCTTGATTTAGCTGTACCAGAGACATCAATACTAACAACGGCGGGTGTAACGCTTTCTAAGAGGGGAGCCATTGTCAAAACACCACGGTTATCGATGGTCATTGCAGAGGTACTGCTTCCATTTGTGAATGGACTTTGGGAGGCAGCAAGAGGTGCGGTAGCAAGAGCTATTAAGGCTGTTCCAAGAATAAGCGATTTGCGCATAGCGTGTTCCTTGTTCATTAAGTGTACATTAAGTGTACGTTGTTCCCTCTCCACATAGGGTGAATTTTTGCGTCTTCAAGCGGTCAGAGCATAACCTAAACGTCTTTTA
The DNA here is from genome assembly GCA_023300105.1 of Hellea sp. Lineage (GTDB taxonomy): Bacteria > Pseudomonadota > Alphaproteobacteria > Caulobacterales > Maricaulaceae > Hellea. The sequence continues at coordinate 11,573 of JALZWM010000017.1, read as the reverse complement.
ATTCTGGTTGCCCAGGAAATAATTAGGGAAATGGTCACGCTTAGTTAACAGTTTATGACTAAAAATGGCTCGATTTTATAAGGATTTCTATATGCAGGCCCCATCAGAGCCCGTTTTTCATGCGCCTCAAGCTGTTCAAACAACGCCTTCGCAAGCGGCTGCGCAGCCATTAACGCTGGCACCAACTGCTGTTGCGCCTGAGTCGTTAAAGAATAAGACTGTGCGTAGACAACTCGCAAAAAGACTATCAGATGTTATCTGTATACCGTCTAGTCAATTAACGCCGCAAGAACGCCACATGGCAGGTGATGTGCTTGTAGAGTTGCTCCGTGATGCTGACAGAGAACTTCGAGAAAACGTAGCTAAACGTCTGGTTATGCTCAATGAAGCCCCGCGTACGATTTTGGTTATTCTCGCAAAAGATGATATTAGCGTAGCGCGTCATGTCCTAGAGGAAAGTAAAAGTCTTACAGACTCTGATCTTATTCAAATTGCTCAAAAAGTATCTGGTGAACACCGTAAGGTGATTGCAAAACGCCGCAAAGTATCTGATGCTGTTATTGATGCTTTAGTTCAGTTTTTGGAAGAGGATGTTGTTGAAACAGCCCTGAAAAATAAAGGGGCTAATTTTTCAGAAACGGCGCTACAACGCATTTTAACGGTATCACGCAATCATCTTCCTTACGTAGAACTTCTTGTGAAGCGCGTTGAATTGCGACCATCTCATGGTTTGACCATGTTCTGGTGGGCAAGCAGTGATACACGGAAAAAGATTTTACACAGGTTTGGCGTTACGCGCAATGTCCTACAAGAAAGCTGTGAGGACCTTTTTCCAAAAGCAGCCTCTGAAGGATGGTCTGACCCAGGCGTTCGTAAAGCCCTTCAATTTATTGAACGTCGTCAACGAAACCGCGCGGCTATGGAGCGAAGCGAATTTGATACGCTAGAAGCCGCGATTGATGCGGCTGAAGTCAAAGGTTTGACGCGCAAATTAACGGAAGAAATTTCTTATATAGTAGGTGTTAAGCCTGCAACAGGCGCTCAAATTTTGACTGATAAGACGGGTGAGGCCATTGCAATTATGTGTAAAGCTCCAGGTTTGAAGCGTCATTATATTGAAAAAATATGGCGGGCTCTGAAGCGTCCTGTCCATGATATTGATGGCTCAGTACATCCCGACCTTGCGAGAGTGTTCCAAACTTATGATGTTATTTCGACGGATAAGGCTCAAACTGTTCTGCGATATTGGAATTGGTCTTTGACGGCCTCCCTTAATGCCGAAGTGCTGCGGCATATTAAAGACCGTGTTATTCCAAGAGAAGAAGATCATGGCGCTGCAGCTATTACGGCCGCGCTTGTGTTTGGTCACCGGAAATAAATTAAATAACCGTCTAATAAGTATAAGTAATACGTCATATTCATCCTAAAATATTTACTATTTTTGGGCGATTAGTCTTTCGTTTCATAACTCTGCCGTTTAAACAACACAGATTAGAGACAAGAATCGTCTGGTGGAGTAAGCGTTTTGGTGCGTTTCGGAATTATTTTAGCTATAGTACTCGCGGCAACGTGGCTGGCTTTATCTGGCTATTTTATACCCATGATTCTTACGCTTGGGGTTATATCCATAGTTTTTGTACTTTGGATGTGCGCGCGGATGTCAATCTTAGACCGTGAGACGGTTCCTTATTTATCTGTGCCACTTACGCTCATATATTTCCGTTGGCTGTTTTTCGAGATTGTGAAGGCCAATGTTCAGGTCGTTAAGGCTGTTCTAAGCCCTGACCTTGAAGTGTCACCAACACTGACGAAAATTCCATATGCGAATGATGCCGATGTTGCGCGAACCATGTTTGCAAATTCTATTACTTTGACGCCAGGGACTGTTGCTGTGAATATGGAAAACGACCATATTCTTGTTCATGCGCTGCTAAAAGAAATGAGCAATCCCGAAGATTTTGTTGAGATGGGTAAGCAGTCTGCTTGGGCTATTGGCGAAGCTGTAAGGGAAACCTAATGGCGCATTTTCTTGCATATTTTAATCTTGGCGCGGCGTTTTTAATCATTGTTAGCATGGCCATGATGCTAGGCCGTTTGTTAGGTGGGCCGACGCTCTATGACCGCTTATTGGCTGTGAATTCTTTTGGGACGAAAACAATCTTATTTTTATGTGTGTTCTGCTTTGTTATTGACCGTCCAGACGGCGTCGACATTGCGCTTCTCTATGCGCTGATGAACTTTATTGCTACGATTGCCGTGCTTAAATTCTTTAACTACCGTGCGCTTGGTGTGCCTTTAATTAAAGACCAGACCAAAGCCGCCCAGCACAAGGGTGGAAACGTGAAGGGAGCGCATAAATGATTGGCCTTATTTTAGCCTCAGCAAGTGAGTCTCAAGCGGTTTCTTTGCATGTTGATTGGGTGGCCTTGATAACGGCTGTTGCTTCGGTGGTTTCAATTTCTGCTGGATTATTTTTCGTACTGGCAGGGACATTAGGTGTGTTGCGTTTGCCTGACTTTTATACGCGGCTGCATGCGGCGGGTATGACCGATACTTTGGGGGCTGAATTAATTTTAATTGGACTCATTATTCAAGCGGGATTGACGCAAATGAGCTTGAAATTACTTATTGTCGCTTTCTTCCTTTTTATTACAAGTCCAACGGCAACTCACGCCGTTGCGCATGCCGCTTATAAGGCGGGCCTAAAACCAAAATTAGGCAAATATAAAGCGCCAGATGTTGATGGGGGCCTAAAGTGATAATGTCTTCACTTATGTCATCTGGACTTATGTCATCTGGCGCAGTGCTGCCAACAATGATTTTAGACATCGGCTTGATGGCGATGCTTGTTGTAGTCGCTTTTGCGATTGTACGGATGCGCTCTTTGTTTGGTATCGTTATGCTTCAAGGTGTTTACAGCCTTCTCTGTGCAGCATGGTTTGTTTCCCTAGACGCCGTGGATGTTGCCTTTACTGAGGCTGCGGTTGGAGCAGGGGTTTCCACCGTTCTTATGTTAGCGGCGATGTTATTGGCTGATCGTCAATCTAATCCCGTACCTGTTTCTAAACAAATAGCGCCGCTTTTAGTTGTTGTTGTTGCAGGCATGGCTATGTTTTTCGCAATCGGCGATATGCCTGCTTATGGGGACGTGAATTCTGCCGCAAATACATATGTGGGCATGGATTATATCGCGCGTACTGCTGAGGAAATTCATATACCAAATGTTGTGACCGCCGTTCTGGGCAGTTATCGAGGCTATGATACATTTGGCGAAACTGTTGTGATTTTTGCAGCGGGTTTAGGCGTTTTATTGCTACTTGGTTTAAACGGCAATGCAGGTCATTGGCAAGCAACGCCAAATGGACAGCGTATATCTGCGGCATCTGCGCCTGCTGCTGATGCTCAAGAAGTTGCTGAAACGCCATCTAAATCTGCTGTAAAAGCTAAGCCCAAACCCAGACCCAAACCCAAGCCTAAAACTATATATAAAGCAGCGCCGCAGGCGAAGGTCTCGAAAAAAGCTAAGAACAAGACGGGAGGTGAATAATGTCAAATCCTGAACAACAAAGTCCAGATAATATGCAAGACCCGCATCTTATTTTGCGCATTATCTCTAAGTTTCTCATTCCTTTCATCGCGCTGTTTGCCTTTTATGTGCAATTTCATGGTGATTTTGGGCCGGGCGGTGGTTTTCAAGCCGGCGTTATTTTAGCGGCCTCGGTTATCCTTTATGCGCTTATCTTTGGCTTAGATGCGGCAAAGAAAGCTTTTCCGCCGTCTTGGATTAGAATTGGCATGACAATCGGTGTTTTGCTTTATGGCGGCACAGGCGTTTTAGCGTGGATACTGGGGGGTGAGTTTCTGAATTATAGCGTTCTCGCGCATGACGCTGCACATGGTCAGCATTACGGCATCCTCGCGATTGAGCTGGGGGTTTTAACAACAGTTGCGACGGTTATGGTTGCTATTTTTTATGCCTTTGGCTCGCGTCAACCTGACTTGCAAAATGAGGACTGGTAGATGTCCATTATTTTTGAACAGTATAATTATGCCATTGTTATCATATTGATGATGACGGGGCTTTATGTCGTTTTCGCCAGCCGGAACTTGATTAAAAAGCTCGTCGGGCTTTCAATTTTCCAAACCTCAGTGTTTTTACTTTATATAACAATAGGCAAAGTCTCTGGTGGCCAACCGCCCATTATTGTTGAGAGCCACGGCGCGGACCATGCGAGTCTTGAACCTGTTTTGGTGGCGGCAGCAAATGCTAAAGACGCCGTCGCTCACGCTGCGAGTAAGTCTGATGTTCTTTACTCTAACCCCCTCCCGCACGTTCTTATTCTAACAGCGATTGTAGTCGGTGTGGCAACGCTCGCGATTGGTCTTGCTCTTGTTGTACGTATTCGCGAGACTTACGGCACCATAGAAGAAGACGAGATTGAGGCTTTGGATTACCAATATAATCTCGAAGGGACGGCAGACTGATGGATGTACTATCTCTCTTCCCCGCTTGGCTGCTTGAACACGGCGCAGCCTTTGCGATTGTTCTGCCATTATTGATGGGCGCGATAACGGCTATTTTGCCTAGCAGAACACTCGCATGGTGGACTGCCTTTATTGTGACGCTTGTCGTAACAGTAACAAGTTTTGGTTTGGTGCTGAACATGTTGTCCGAGGGGGCAACTATATATTCTATGGGCGGATGGGATCCACCCCACGGTATTTCTTTAGTCGTTGACGCTCTGAGCGCGCCTGTTCTTTTATTGATTTCTGCAATGGCTGTTTTGACAGTTGTTTATGGCATGCCCGCGACAGTTGCTGAGGTCGAACCTAAGAAACGCGCGCCGTTTTACGCAGCCTTTTTGATTTGCTTTGCGGGTCTTATGGGGATGGTTGTTACGGGCGATGCTTTTAATGTGTTCGTCTTCCTCGAAGTTAGCTCAATTTCTACTTACGCCCTTGTTGCTATGGGATCTGCCAGAGATCGCCGCGCACTGACAGCGAGTTATAATTACCTGATAATGGGGTCTATTGGCGCAACATTCTTTGTGATTGGCTTGGGCTTTCTTTATATGGAAACAGGCACGCTCAATATGGCCGACATGGCCCGTATATTAGCCGACCTTGATGGCGGTTCACGTGTTGCGAAAGTCGCCTTTGGATTTATTATTGTAGGGCTTGGGCTAAAGCTTGCGATGTTCCCACTTCATACATGGTTGCCTGGCGCTTATGCTTATGCGCCAAGCATGATGACAATTTTCTTAGCCTCAACGGCGACGAAAGCTGCGCTTTACTTGCTTCTGCGCTTTAGCTTTACAATTTTTGACCCCAGCTTTGACTATGTAGGCGTCTTGATGAAATACCTTTTGGTTGGCGTTGGTATTGTTGGGATGATTTTTGCCTCATTGCAGGCGATTTTCCAAACTGATGTACGGCGAACGCTTGCGTTCTCATCCGTTGCACAAGTTGGTTATATGCTTTTAGGTGTTGGCCTCGCAACAGCCGCGGGGTTGGCCGCGGGGTATCTACATCTGCTTAATCATGCGATTATCAAGGGGGGGCTCTTTCTTGCGCTTGGCGCTTTCTGGTATCGCTTTGGGATTACGCGCATCGATGATTTTGAAGGCCTTTCAAAAACAATGCCGCTGACCATGGCTGCGTTTACAGTCTCTGCACTATCCTTGATTGGCGTGCCTTTCACGGCAGGTTTTGTTTCTAAGGTAAATCTCGCAACAGCCGCCGCCGATAAAGGGTGGTGGTGGGCGGTCGGTGTTATTGTCGTCACCTCTGTCCTCGCGATTATATATATGGGCCGTATTTTGCTCTTAGCTTATTTCGGAGATGCTCCTGAAATTGATGGCGAAAAGGCGAAACGTAATGAAGCACCGTTGATGATGTTGGTACCTATGTGGGTGTTAGCCATTATGTCTATCGCTATTGGCTCAAATATTTTTAATCTCGGAGATAACTTTGTTGGCGCGGCAGAAGCTGCAGCCCGTCTTCTCTTAGGGGGGGGAGCTTAGCATGGCGTATACTGGCGAACTGGCTCTAACACTGCTTTTGATTATTCCGCTTATTGCTGCGGGCCTTATTCCATTGTTTGGCAAAAAAACAAATATTCGCGAAGCTATAACCCTCATTGCGGGTATTGCGCTTCTTGCTAATGTTATCGGGCTTATTTCTATGGTCTCGGGCGGCGCGCGCCCTGTACTGCATTTGGGCACTTTTGCGGGTAACTTCGAAGTTAAGCTAAAACTTGAACCACTGGGGGCAACCTTCGCTGCCATTGCTAGTTCGCTTTGGATTGTGAACTCGCTCTTTTCAATTGGTTACATGCGCGGCAATAATGAGAAACATCAAACACGTTTCTATGCCTTTGTTGCGGTTGCTATTTTTGGCGCGATGGGCATTGCGGCTTCTGCCAACTTAATCACACTCTTTATTTTCTATGAAGCTCTCACAATTTCAACTTTTCCTCTTGTGACGCACAAAGGCGACGCAAAAGCGAAACGCGGAGGAACAATTTACGCGCTTATCTTAATGGGGACATCTTTGGCGTTATTCTTGCCTGCTATTATAGGGACACAGGTTATTGCGGGAACAACAGATTTCGCAGTTGGCGGCGTCTTCCCCGATGGTACATCTACGATAGCGACGTCTATTCTTCTTTTCCTTTTTGCTTTTGGTATCGGCAAAGCGGCCTTAATGCCAGTTCACCCTTGGTTACCTAATGCGATGGTAGCGCCGACGCCTGTGTCGGCGCTCTTACATGCCGTTGCTGTTGTCAAAGCGGGGGTGTTCTCAATTTTGAAAATTGTGGTCTTTATATTTGGCCCTGCCGTCATGGCCGAAACATCGATGAGTACAATTCTGTCATGGGTGGCGGCGATATCCATTGTTGTAGCTTCGATTATTGCACTGCGTCAGGATAACCTCAAAGCGCGCTTAGCTTATTCAACGGTGTCTCAACTCTCTTACATCACACTGGGAGCGATGCTTGCAACGCCAATGGCTTTAATCGGCGGCGGACTTCAAATCGTTATGCATGCTTGGGGCAAGATCACGCTCTTTATGTGCGCAGGCGCAATTTATACGGTTGCTCACCGCACAGAAGTTTCAAAGCTCGACGGCCTTGGCCGCTCTATGCCGTGGGTTTTTGGGGCGTTCCTCATTGGGTCCTTATCTATTATTGGCATTCCCCCCATGGGCGGTTCTTGGCCAAAGTTTTTCTTGATGGCCGGCGCGCTCGATAGCGGGAAGGGTATATTGATGGGGGCTTTGATTGTGTCTTCAATTCTCAATATTATATATTTACTGCCAATCTCTATTCGAGCCTTCATGAAGCCGCCCGCGGATGCGGTAAAAGATTTAGACATCCTTGATGAGCGCAAGAAGCATCCTTGGGTTATTATCCCGCCTGTACTTACCGCCTTAGGCGCGCTTTTGTTGTTCTTCTTCGCTGGCCCCATTGCAGAGTTTATGGGCCCCATGTTGCCGGGAGGTTTTTAGATGGCCAAAGCACCTGAAAACTTAACTGAAGCAGAATTGGAAGAGCGCACAAACGCCCATCCAATGGCTGTGCCATTTCTATTCCTCGGACGCGAATCTACGATCAAAAATTTTATATGGTTTCCTTTTGCGGGTATGGTTATTTGCATGGCTCTGGGACTTATTTATCCCCCGCATCATAAAGCGCCGTGGGACTTCTTTGGGTCTTGGGCCGTTATTGGTTTTGCCGCCTATAGCTTTCTTGTGCTGAGCGCGGGACCGCTTTTTAAGCTGCTTGCGCGTGATGAAGATTATTACGGGGAGGGCGGTTTGCCTGATCCTGACTATTCAACCGAAGGAGATCACCATGATTGATATTCTTCAAATAAACCCAGGCCTATGGATCATCCTCGCGGGTATCATTTGTGCCTTTATGCCCGTTGGCCATGTGCGTAAAACGCTTGTTTTACTCGCGCCGCTATTTGCTGGCGTGATGATTTTCCAAATCTACGGCGCGCAAGAAGTCATAGGCGGCGTTATTAATTATGCGGGAATTGAGTTTACCACTTTGCGCATAGACCGCCTGTCTATGATTTGGGGCTATCTGTTCTGTCTCGCGGGTGTCCTAAATGCGATTTACGCCTTGCACGAAAAATGTAGGATTACTGACAGCTCAGCCCTTATCTATACGGGGGCAGCAATTGCAGGCGTTTTTGCAGGTGATTTACTCACGCTCTTTATATTCTGGGAGTTAACGGCCCTTTCGTCTGTATTCCTTGTTTGGAAGGGCGGAGAGCGGTCTTATGCTGCAGGTCTTCGTTATCTTGCTGTTCACGTCTTCTCGGGCGTTTTGTTGCTTGCAGGCGCTATTGTCTATGGCCGCGCAAATGGCGGCGATTTTACCTTTGGTCATATTGGTCTAGATTCGCCGGGTGGCTTAATGCTCTTATTGGCGATGGGGATTAAATGTGGGTTCCCACTCTTTCATAACTGGATTCAAGATGCTTACCCCAAAGCCTCGATTACGGGGACTGTTATACTGTCAGTATTTACAACCAAGCTTGCGCTTTATGCGATAGCGCGCGGGTTTGCTGGCGAAGATATCTTAATCTATATCGGTGCAGTCATGGCTGTTTTCCCCGTCTTCTTTGCGGTGATTGAAAATGATCTTCGGCGCGTTCTGGCTTACTCTTTGAATAATCAACTTGGCTTTATGGTTTGCGCTATCGGCATTGGTACGCCGCTGGCAATGAACGGCGTCGCCGGTCAAGTTATTACCCATGTTATTTTTAAAGGCTTACTCTTTATGACAATGGGCGCGGTGATGTTCCGAACAGGCACGGCTAAAGCCTCAGAGCTTGGCGGCTTGTTTAGGTCTATGCCCTTCACGACAGTGTTCTGCTTAATCGGGGCAGGGTCTATTGCGGCGTTCCCATTACTTGCCGCATTTGTTACAAAATCGATGATTTTATCAGCGGCTCTGGAGGAACATCTTTATATTCCTCTCGCTATGCTTCTCTTCGCTTCCGCAGGCGTGATGGAACACTCTGGCATTAAAGTCCCGTACTTTACCTTCTTCTCTCATGATAGTGGGCGGCGGGTTAAAGAGGCACCGTGGAATATGCTAACGGCTATGGGGCTTGCGTCATTACTTTGTATTGTCTTTGCCTTCCCCTTTGGCGGTTATCAGCTTCTATATTCCCTTTTGCCTTATGAGGTTAATTATCATCCTTACACACCGGATCATGTTATCTTTCAATTGCAGCTTCTCTTTGCAGCAATAACGGCTTTCTGTGTCCTTAAGAAATATGGCCTTTATCCGTCTGAAAAACGGGCTGAGGTTATTGATTTTGATTGGACTTACCGAAAGCTTGGCCTCGGTATTGCGCGTTGGATTGGCGCGATGTGGACACGCCTAAGCGTGAATATGACTGGAGTGCGTAAAACATGTGTCGATGGTATGGGAAAAAAACTCTATCAGATATTTAGTCCTGCGGGCGCAATGAGCGCTGCAGCGCCAAGTGGTCTTGCCGCTGTGCTAACGGCTGGCATGCTTGTGATTGCCTTACTGATAATGTTCATCACATAGGCAGCGATGATATATGAGCGGGATTGATAAAGAGCACTTAATGAAAATGGCCGCGAAAATCGTCGCGGCTTATGTTTCAAATAATGCCGTGACAGCTGATAAGCTGCCCGAGCTATTTGATAATGTCTTCGCAGGCATCGAACGCGTTGCAACAGCGCCAGACGATGCAGATACAGAGCCGCGCCCAGAGCCAGCGGTTCCAATTGATCAGTCTCTGACTGATGACGCAATAATCTGTTTGGAGGATGGGCAAGCGTTTCAGTCTCTTAAACGACACCTGCGTGTGAAGTATAATATGACGCCAGATGCCTATCGTGAAAAATGGGGCTTGCCGCGCGATTACCCGATGGTTGCGCCAAATTACGCGAAACGGCGCTCTGCTCTCGCTAAAAAGACAGGCCTAGGCAAAAATAGATAGAAACTTTTAGAGCCAAGCCGATTGAATCGGCTCCGTAACAAAAAACATGGTTAATAAGCTGTTAACTTTCTAAATATGGTTAACAAAGTCTTGATGTAAGACCCGACGCGATTCACACAGTCTACGTGGGAAACGCCTGAGGGGCAGAATTAATGTTACAAGCAAATGCATTTAGACACCAGATTGTCTTGCCAGAACAACAAAAGTTCTATGATTACTGGCGTTCGAAATGTCGCGGCGGAACTTTCCCGAGGCGCTCTGATATATTCCCTGAAGATATTGTTGGGCAGCTGCCGATGACAAGTATGACGGGTGTGGAAATGCAAGGGGTGAGACGCCGTTATCGTTACCGCCTCGCAGGCACGGGTTTTTGGAATCTGTATCAAGATGAGATTCAGGGACAGTGTATTGATCAGCTTCCCCTTGGTGACCGCCGTGCTTATTGGGACCGCGTGTTAGGGCAAGTTGTTGATAAACGCCGTCCGTTCGCGGGCGTAACGCGCCCTGGGACGCCTAATGGCTCTCACTTGGCACAATTCTGGATTCGTCTTCCGCTATCAACTGACGGCCGTAATATTGACCTTATCCTCGGTTATGATCACATGGTAAAATTATCTGAGACCTCTGAGCAAGGCGTTGAGCCTCAAGCGCAATACGCATAGGGCTAAAAACAGTCATAGATTCATATGCTTATCTATTTCTACTTCTAAGCTTGATAATTATTTATTAAAATAGGAAAAAAATCCTAGGAATATAATCCTCATTATCTATAACCATGCTATAAGACAGCGTGAATGAATGAGGAATATATGCGACCAAAAAACCCAACACCGATCTACATTGATATGGCTCGTGCCCATTTGATAGTCTCAACTGTCTCCTTGGAATTTGCAGTGCCTGAAGCGGGTATTTTAAGCCGCTTAAAAGGGACAAGTGAAACCAGCTATAGCCGACAAATTGCGATGTATTTGATGCATTGTATTTTTGGGACATCAAAAACACGGATTGCCGAGGTCTTCGGGAGGCATTTTTCTACGGTGTCTCATGCGTGTAAGGTTATCGAAGAAAGCCGAGATGACCCTGTATTAGATGGTAAACTGATATCTCTTGAAAACCGCTTGCGGCATGTGTCTGATGTTCAGATGCCGAAATATGATGGGAGCGTATAATGTTGTCCTTATCTGATACCCAGCTCGCCAAACGCCTTGTTCAGCATAAGGCGGTCATCATAAAATCCGACGCGGATGCGTATCCTGCTTATCCTAACGGAGACCGCCGAAAACGCCCTGTGTGTTGGGTGGGCCGAGATAGCTTTAAAGTCTTAACCAGCTTTGGGGGTCTTGAGCCCAAGAACGACGGCTATGTGATAGTTAAAAGCTTTACGAAACGCTGTGAGGCTGGCGGGAGTTTTGCGGCTCAACACCGCGATGTCGAAGAGCGTGATATTTATATCCAATCAGGCGTTAAACGCCCCGTTCGCATAAACGCCTCATTATCAGCCTTAGACCGTCTATACCGCCGCAGAGATAGGCAAGGACAGCCGTTACTTAGCGGCGCAGAATATGAAGCAGGGCAACA
>JALZWM010000016.1 GCA_023300105.1 Hellea sp. | reverse complement strand
TGAGGCTTTTGCGAAGCAGTATTACATTACGCATTTGTAGTGCTCGTTTTCAACATTTCAGTTAAATGATGTATTTTTCTAATTTTGAACTGTCCTTCATGCTGAATTAGAACAAAATTCTACGTTTCAGCTGTTTCCCATAAGGATATTTTTATGAATTTTCGCTATGTGAAACCATGCCTTTAAATGATCCTGTTATATCAGAACAAACCCCCAGCATTGATTTCATAATAGAGCAACGTTGGGAGCGCTATAGCGCGGATGAGCACGATATTTGGAATACGCTTTATGCCCAGCAAATAGATGTTTTAAAAGGCCGCGCGGTTGATGAGTTTTATGATGGCCTTAAGGCGCTTGATTTAAATCAAGGCGGCATTCCAGATCTCTGCAAATTAAACCCGAAACTAAAAGCTCTTACAGGCTGGGAAGTTGTTATGGTTCCCCACCTTGTACCTGACGATGTTTTCTTTACGCATCTTGCCAACAAGCGTTTTCCCGCTGGCCGTTTCATACGCGGGCGCGACCAACTCGATTACCTTGAAGAGCCCGATATTTTTCATGATATTTTTGGACATGTTCCCCTACTTGCGCAGCCCGTTTTTGCAAACTACATGCAAGCCTATGGTCAAGGGGGGCTGCGCGCGCTTAAGCATGATTGTCTTAAAAATCTCGCGCGGCTTTATTGGTACACAGTAGAGTTCGGCTTGATGAAAACAGATGCTGGCATGCGCATCTACGGCGCGGGGATAGCGTCATCTCGTATTGAATCGGTTTTCTCGGTAGAGGATGCATCACCTAACCGCCTTCACTTTGACCTAGAGCGCGTCATGCATACAGATTACCGTATTGATGATTTCCAGCAGGTCTATTTCGCTATTAATAGTTTTGAAGAATTACTTGAGGCCACCTATGCCGATTTCGGGCCACTCTATGAAAAGATGAGTACAGACAAGCACGTTCACGGCGTCGCAGATATTTTGGATAGCGACACCGTGCATACCAAAGGCACACAAACCTATGCCAATAGCGGCGGACGTGCAGCTTCATAGGCCACGGCTTCATAAATCAGAATTGCATGCACTACATACAAGCTTTGCAGAAGACACAGAGATGAAAAGACGTTAAAAGCGCTGACTAATTACGGAGTTTTTCATGTCACTACCCGCTACTTATCTACAAATGATATCAACTGTCAGTGAGGCCGGAGAGCTTCGCATGGAATTGGTTGAGAAACCCATGCCGACACCCACGTCAGATCAAGTTATCATACGCGTAGAAGCAACCCCAATTAACCCTTCCGATCACGGCGTTATGTTTGGTTGGACGGATATGTCGGGCTGCGCGTCAAACGGAGCAGGCAAGGACACTGTTCTCTCAGCGCCTGTTTCCAAAATGGGTATGGGCGTTATGAAGGCCCGTATTGGCCAAGGGCTTCCCGTCGGAAACGAAGGCGCAGGCACAGTTGTCGCCGCTGGCGATAGCGGCGCCGCTCAAGCTTTAATGGGTAAAACAGTTGCTGCATTATCGGGTCAGATGTACGCGCAATATGCGTGCCTGCCCGCCGCGTCTTGCCTCCCAATTATGGACGGCAACACAGCCAAAGACGGCGCGTCGAGTTTCGTCAATCCATTGACCGCCTTGTCCTTCGTTGAGAACATGCGCATGGAAGACCACACAGCAATTGTTCACACGGCGGCTGCATCTAATCTTGGGCAAATGCTCAATAAGATTTGTCAGGCCGACGGCGTAGAGCTCGTTAACATTGTGCGCCGCCAAGAACAGGTGGATATCCTCAAAGGCCTCGGCGCGAAATACATCGTCAATAGCAGCTCTGACAGCTTCATGGCTGACCTAACGGACGCTATCCACGCCACAGGCGCAACGCTAGCTTTTGACGCCACAGGCGGCGGACAACTCGGGTCTGATATCCTCGCCGCCATGGAAGCCGCAGCCGCCAGAACACCAGGCGCTTACAGCATTTACGGCTCGATTAAGCACAAGCAAGTCTATCTCTACGGCGCGCTTGATACGAACCCGACAACACTTTCGCGCGGATACGGTATGGCGTGGGGCGTTGGCGGGTGGCTCATGCCGAACTTCCTCGCCAAAGCTGGCCCAGACGTCGGCAACCGCCTCCGTATGCGCGTCGCCAAAGAACTGACAACAACATTTGCGAGCCATTACACGGATGAAATTTCACTTTCGGAGGCGCTTAACGCCGATACGGTGAAACGCTATAACGCAAAGACAACTGGCGAAAAGTTTCTGATTTGCCCACAGATAGATGTTTAAGGCCCAGGTTTAGCACTAACTAAAAAAAACTAGACACTTATGGTATCAGCCGTAAGTGTCGTTACGTGCAGTTTTATACGAGGCCTTGTTGATGATTTAAATTCCATGTCTTCGCCTAAGGTAGGTAAACACCGCATAGACTGAAATTATAAAACCACCAATAATCATTCCCCAAAGCCTAAGGTTATACTTAGTGCTTTCTTCTTTTTCGATAATCGTTTCTCGTTCATCTGAGCCAATGAATTGACGCTTATTTTCCATCACATCAATTTTAAAACCAAAGGCTTCCGCAAGATCATCGAGCCCTTTGGGGTCAACTTTGGCTTTCGTTTGAGCCTCTTGAAAACCATGCCATTTAAAACACGCAAATAGAAAGCGGCCTATATCTGGAGTAACTCTCATTTGCGGTGGAATGTAACTCCCAGACCGTCCAGCTCTTTTGCGTTTTTCTCGCTGTAGAGTTTCTTTACGTCGATACCCGTCTTCCATCTCTTTTATCAAGAGGTCATAGAACTGTTGTTCAAAATTCGGGTTATTGGCGTCGGGGGTCAAAGCTTTATCAGCGAGTACGGCTTCCCAGTTCAACCTATCTTTACGGTCAGTCTCTCTTTCCAACAAAGCGAGTATAGCTTCTATGCGTGTACTTTCAGTATTCATGGGGGGAAACTCTCAACTATTTCGTCTAAACCTAGGGGTGATAAGATTACCCGTCAAGAAAACATGAAATCAGCTGACAGTGTCAGGTATTTGAAAAAAGATGGAATTAAAAAAGTAAACTAGGGTCAGGTTTGAGAACAAAAAAATCGGGGGGCGCACAGATAATGCGCGCCCCCCGAGAAACAGTCTTAATATATTAGGTCTTCATATATTAGGTCTTCGGTCTACCAGCGAATTTTAGTTTGAACGCTACCACCGACAGCATTTTCATTACCAGAGAATTCGCCATTAACGGCTCCGCCAAAGCTAAAGTTCTTTCCGCTTAGAATGTTAACGCCGGCCAGTCCCTGAACAGCAAACTCATTCAAAGTTGTAACGGCTAGTGAGCCTGATTGTCCGGCAAAATCAAAACCGAGATCATCACGATCACCGTAGAAATCATTCCGGAGAGCACCAGTGAAGTAAACGTCAGCTTTAGTATTGTCCGAAATAACTTTACGGGCACCAAGTGTCAAACCGACACTTGCATCTAAAACATTTGTACTCGCTTCACTCACGTTGAGGTTCAGACCACCCGTTTCTGTAAAGGCGCTTGTTGAAACGTTACTATAGTGAAGACCGGCCTCTGGTTTAAGGTAAAGACCCTTACCAATATCGACATTATAGCTGGCGACACTTTCAACATTCAGACTATTAATATCAATCTGACTTTTTATGGCTTCAAAAGATTGGCGGTTCGTATCGGCCTCACCATATGCGTAGGACGCTTTGGTAACGAAATGCGCATTCCCAACACGATGTCCAGCATAAGCATTGAATTGTACGATTTCCAAATCAGTGTCAGTAGACGCAACTGTGCGGCTATCTTCGTCGATTTCAGTTTCAGTATAGCTGCCAGAGAAGCCAACAACTGTGGTCTCATCAAGGACATGATCATAACCATAAGTCATAGTTAGGCTATCTTGACCTGATCCTGCATTAAAGAATGACGGAGCGGATAAAGATAAGCTGCCATCGGTACCTTGAGGACGGCTCGTTTGTATCCAAGCGCCATTTTGCGCGAATGATTGACATGCTTGATTGCCCTCAGATCCAAATGATGCTGTTTCACGGCCGTCATAAAATGCATTACAATCCAAATCATTCAGACGTTGATCTATCTGTGCTGTGCTGCCTTGAACCGTATTAAACACGTCTTGAACCAAACTACCGCTGTAATCAGGTGCTAGGCTAGCAAGTGCATTTCCTACATCATCAGCAGTTCCAAGATTCGCAAGGTTTGAGAAGGCCTGCGAGTTGTTCAAGTCACCACCAACAAAAGCTGTCAGAACGCTATCGCCAAATGTTTGAGCCGATGCATTGCTGAAATCAATTTTACTCACAAACCCTGAGACTTTTGAGCTCGGTGTTCCAGCGCCTGCGGCAACCGCTGCGACGACCAAATCAGTAGAATCTACGTATTCAAAATCAAGCAAGAAACTAGAATCTGAGATAGCCTGTGAGGCATCCAACGTTGATCCATTCCTCAACAATCCACCAACTTCAATCAACGTGAACTCATCACCGACATTAGCAACAGCTGAGGCATCCGAAATTTCCACCGTACTGAAACTTGCTAAAAATACATCTCCAGTGACTGTATGTGTATCAGATAAGTCAAAACCAACAGTACCGACAGAAAGCAATCTACCTTCAATTGTACGGTCCCCTACTAAATTAAGAGTACCTGTTCTTTCAACCCGAACATCAAAGTTTTGCAACACATCATGTGTAAGGTTGGTCGCAGCAGCTCCTCTGATAACAAGCTGGTCAACATTAGCCGCTGAACCTCGAATATCTCCGTTAAAAGAGCCGCCTGTGCTAATGATGCGAAGATCACCTTCTGCGGAATTCGAATCGATAGAGTAATTGCCGCCAGTAATATTTCCGCTATTTGAAATGATGTTATTTAGACCGCTGTGGTTAATGCCACCTGAAGAGCCCGCCCCAACTTCAATCCCGACAGACACACCTGAAATCGTACCTGAAGCAGCATTCAAAATACTGATACCGTCACCTTCAAGGTCAATACCCCGGCTACTCGCGCCAGTACCCGTAATATCTCCAAGGTTGCGAATGCCGCCCGTATGCTCAGCAGTAAGGGCTTCATCTGCCACATCCCCAATCCGAATGCCATTGCGTGTCCCGGTAATCAAGCCGCCAGCCAGATTACGTATTTGACCATGAAAAATAGCGTCATCTTCAATTGCAATAGCTGCATTACTGCTACTATCAAAAACAGATCTGATCGTACCTGTGTTTGTCAATCGCAGTGTAACGTTACAGTTAGTCGCACTACCTTCTAAACATACGCGTGCCAAACCGCCTGTTGTACCTTCGGCACCCGCAATATTAATTGCATCATTATCATCGCTTGAGACACCAGTGGTCTCTATAAGTCCTCGGTTAACAATTCTCACGGTTGGAAAGTCTGATATAGCATCTTGTACACCAACATCTTCTGCGTCATCGGAGCCGTCAGCAAGCAAGACTTCAATACCAATAGCAGGGCCACTAGCCGTCGCTAAAATACTACCCGTACTCTGATTAACGACAGTATTGAGAGCACCATCTGTATCTCGGTCAAAATAGATAACGCCTTCTTCAGCCGCTCCCGTTCCGATAATATCACCCAAATTTACGATCAGTGACGAATCACCTTCAATGTAAATGACTCCATTTGTTCCAGACAATGTTGCCCCGTCCTGAATCAGAAAATCTACATTGTTTTCCCCGTTATCAACGAAAAAGACTGTATCAGAAGCTGACCCATCGGTATTTGTTAAAGTCGTTCCAGCTTCGACATTGATGACGACATTATCTTGTCCCTCTGGTCCACTGCCAAGGTCAATATGATCACCGTTTGAAACTACACAATTAACACCAGTATCAATGGTAATGAAAAGCCCCGTATTATTTTCACCAGGACTGTCGACAAGATTTGCACAATCAGTAATATTAACTTCAGGCAAATTCCTCGTATTGAAAACATTGGTTTGCGCATGAGCTGCTGGAGCTGCCAACAGACATACTGACAAGACAGATGCCGCTGAACTTGCAGACAGAATTTTTGATATAGACTTAGAATTAAGTTTTTTATTGGTAGGTAGAAATAGCATAATGTTTCCCTTTGAGTGCATGTGACTTAGCACTAACTGTATTTATACAGAGGACCTTACATTAAGAACGTGCCCGATCGCGTAGATTTAACGCGCCATTCATTCTGAATCCCACACCCCCTGCACCAATTACATAAATCGTAATTGGAATTTTACCCTTGATGAGTTTATCTCATCTATTACACATATTAAAAATCACTCTGAGGCAGATGTCAACCAGTTACATGAACCAATTCAC
The DNA here is from genome assembly GCA_023300105.1 of Hellea sp. Taxonomy (GTDB): domain Bacteria; phylum Pseudomonadota; class Alphaproteobacteria; order Caulobacterales; family Maricaulaceae; genus Hellea. The sequence continues at coordinate 6,484 of JALZWM010000016.1, read as the reverse complement.
ATAAATTGGTCTATTTTTACTGAATGCTCATGTATGTTTCAAAACAGTCACAATGTTAAACAAGTAGAGCTTGTGCTCGAAGTCTCCCGGCGTTCAAATTCTCTGAAACGGATAAAAATTTTCACCTAACTCCATGATACGCGTAAGTTCATCTAGTGCGACAAAACTCTCTTCCATTAGGTTTGGGTCTCGCAGATCCTCTGGTGACAGGGTGTCCCTATAATTGGAGTTAATCCATGTTTTGAGACCATCATAAAGCTTAGTGGAAAATTTATTGCCTCTATTCACCTCAAACCATTCCTTTTCAGTTAAACTCACACGCAGGCGTAAACAGGCGGGCCCACCGCCGTTGCGCATAGATTGGCGTACATCGACATAGCGCACCTCGCCAATGGGGCTGTTGCTGGCGACGAGCTTATCGCAATAGGTTTTGGTGGCTACGTTCTCTTGCGTCTCTAACGGGGCTATTAATGTGAGACGGTCATTGTCCGGCATTTGAACAAGCATGGAATTAAATAGATAAGCTTTGATTGCATCCTCAATAGGCACTTCCGCGAGCGGAACTTCAACGAAGTTTGGTATGAATAATCCATCAGCGGCTTTCGTGATGTCCGCTTGCATTGAAGCTGTGTCCGCAAAGGCAAGCTCATGATAGAAAAGCGTTTGAAGCGCCCCGACACAGACCACATCATTGTGAAACGCCCCCGCATTAATCGCGGCGTCAGATTGTAGTGCAAACACAGTCCGCACACCGCCTAGTTTATGACTACGTGCAATCGCTTGGCTGGCCTCCAATGTCTGCCGCGCAGGATAGCCCGCACGCGTCACTGCGTAACCAGCACGGCCATAAACAAAGAGCTCGACGCCATGATCTCCGCGCGCTCCGCAGAGCCGCACATGATTAGCCGCACCTTCATCCGCAAAAACAGATTGCTCGGCTAATGCATGATGGACACTTGCAAAGGGAAAGGCCGTTTCAAGCGCGCGTTGTGTTTGTGGGTGTTCAATAGAGCGGTGCAACATTGTTGACAAATTTGCGGGCGTTAAGTGAAGTTTACCGTCCACCGTATCAGATGACGGACTAACAGTCGCAGCATTGGCCGCCCACATCGAAGACGCAGATAGGCAGTTCTTCATAAGGCGCGGCGCTTGTTTCCATGCCGCTTCGTATATTTCCTTATTTGTTCCTGAAAAACCTGCACGCCGTAGTGTTGGCAGATGTGGTCTTTGCTGCGGGGGTAATACGCCTTGCCAAAGACCAGCTTCGTGCATGTCTTTCATTTTTTCAAGGCCTTGGAGCGCCGCCGCTTTTGGGCTTGCAATCAACCCTGCATTACTCGCCGAGGCCAAATTACCATCAGACAAGCCGCCGTAATTATGTGTCGAACCAATCAAGCCGTCAAAATTAGCTTCTCTAGAAATCACTTCAAGCCTTTCATTGGTAGGTTTTCAGGCTGCTGTGAAACTTGGCTTGCCATAGGCCATGCACAAAAATCAGCAGCATAATAAGCGCCTGGATTATGGTTGCCAGAGGCCCCAGGGCCGCCAAAGGGGAGAAAACTTGCAGCACCTGTTGTCGGGCGGTTAAAATTCACAACCCCCGCCCGAATTCGCAGACGGAAATCTTCCCACAGTAATGCGTCATCAGAAATAAGCCCTGCCGCGAGACCAAATTTCGTATTATTCGCCTCAAAAATCGCAGCGTCCCAATCTTTAACGCGGGTGACAGTCAGGACAGGTCCGAATATTTCTTCGTCTTCCACGTCTACGTCTGTCACATCATAAAAACCGGGCGTCACAAAAGCGGGCCCTTTATCTGAAATCATAGCGGGTCGTATGGATATGCCGCCCAGTTCATTTGCATTCTTAACCACGAAATCTGCGATATCAGCGCTCACAAGCGGTCCCATCGTTGCTTCTTCATTCCACGGCCCTAATGTCATGCGGTCAATGAAGGCACCTACAGCCTCAATAATAGCCGCCCCCTCTTCAGTCTCAGGGACAATCAAACGCCGCGCACAAGTGCAGCGCTGTCCTGTCGTGATAAAGGCAGACTGCGCGATGATACTCGCTGCGGCTTCGCTATCTTTAACGTCCCACACAATGAGTGGGTTATTGCCGCCCATCTCTAGTGCCATAACAACTTCGGGACGGCCGCCAAATTTCTTATGAATAAAGGCTCCAGTCCTTGCAGAACCCGTGAATAAAACACCGTCGAGTTCAGGGTTATCAAGTATCGCCCCGCCAGTCGCCCGCGCGCCCTGCACTAAGTTGATAACACCCTTAGGGAAACCTGCTTCTGCGTAGAGTTTTATCAAAGCCTCACCAACTGCGGGCGTTTGCTCGCTTGGTTTAAACACAACCGTATTGCCCGCAATAAGCGCAGGAAGAATTTGTCCATTGGGTAAATGCGCGGGAAAGTTATAAGGACCAAGCACCGCCATCACGCCGTGGGCGCGATGTTGCAAGGCCGCATGACCAAAGGACGTATCTTTTGACAGAACGCCTGTTCGGTCTTCATAGGCAGTTTGAGAAATATCAACTTTGGCGGAGAGCGCACCTCCCTCTCCTACGGCATCCCATAATTGTTTACCCGTTTCCTTAGCGATTAATTCGCCCATAGAGTTTTTGGCGGCTAAGGCCAGTTCTTTATAACGTTTAACAATATCCATTCGCGCAGCCAACGGTGTTCGAGACCAACTCTCAAAAGCGTCTCTCGCAGCTTTAAAGGCAAGGCCAACATCATCTTGCGTCGCCGCACATCCACTCCAAATTTGAGAGCCGTCGGATGGGTTCCAGGACGTAAATTCACCCCCGTTACCGGCAACCCATTCATTATTTATATAAAGGGATTTGCTCATCTTTTTATCCATACTCGAGGTTTGTCATTTTTTGAAAGGTTCAAGGCTTTGACAACTGCAGCATCAATTTCAATAACAGACCCGTCAAAATATATTTTTGTTATAGTACACCGAAAGTCTTGCAACTTATCATTACTTATCAAGACTGTTATGGTGGCATCATCAGTGGAAACAGCCACTTTAAAATTAAAAAGACGACTATTTCTGACTGTACGTAAATCAGATAGTGGCGCGCTAAAGCTTGGCCCCGCGTCAAATATGTCGATAACGCCGCTATAGCGGAAACCTTCAGATTCAAGATAACGTTTCGCCCCAACGCCGTCTTTATGCGTTTGCCCAATTACGGCCCGTGCATCTTCAGCAAGTAAGTCCACATAAATTGGGTGGCTCGGCATAAGGTCGAGAATAAATTGGTTATCTTTCTCTGCTGAAATTTTATCCGCTTCGTTAAAGTCCATTCGAAAAAACTTGCGGCCAAGCCCATCCCAAAACGGCGAGTTCCCTGTATCGCTAACATTACCACGTAATTCAGAAATCACAGTATTTCCAAACCTAGACCGCTCAGATGCCATGAGCATATATCGCGCTTGTGAGATAAGGCGCCCTGCGCCTTTTCCGCGGTACCCATCTTTAACAAAGAGCGATCCCACCTCAGTAGCGCCCGCATATTCATTAACAAGAACAAGAACTTGCATATCAAAACGCGAACCCGTCACAGCTGATTTTTGTGCTACATTCAGAATACGAAAATTGAAAAACGGATCTCGCACACCGATTTGCGCTTTGACTGCGCTCATGCCTACGATTTCTTTTTTGTCTGTGTCATGAAGCATCAGAAGGTAGACATGATCGGGACTAATTTCATCTGCTCCGCCAAAGCTTTTGACAGACTTTGCGAGGCGCACAGCCAAAGCCTCACGGCCAACAGCTAATGATGTGAAGCCCGCACCTGCTAATTTGGCGAGTTCACAAATAGCATCGAGGTCACCAGAAACGGCTGGACGAACAACAAGCATTATGAGCTGCTCGCGAGTTTTTTAGCGGCAACAGCATCAAACTCGCCGCTAGCAATCTTCATCAAGATGACACTCGAGAGGCGCGCGCGTTCCACGAGGCTCGATATCTTCATATATTCACGGTCAGAATGAATATCTCCTCCGCGAACGCCCAGCGTATCGACATTAGGGCATCCAGCTGCCCAAAGATTATTACCTTCGCAGACACCACCGCTCGGCGCCCATTTTATCTCTTGCCCCAGCAGGCCGCCTGCCTGTTTAACCCAGTCAAAAATTTGAGCATTTGCCGGCGACATGGGCTTAGGGGGACGCGTAAATCCGCCGTGCAAATGCGCGTGAATACCATCTTTCGCATTTAATACGGTTACTAATTTGCCAAGTTCTCTCTCAATCCAAGCAACATCCATCGTCTTTTTCATCCGCACATTGAACCGTCCAATCGCTAACTCCGGAACAATATTACTCGCGCCGCCACCGTCAATTTTGGCAATATTAAACGTAACCCCTTCGCGCTTACCATTGAGCGCCTCGATACCACCAATAAACTGAGCCATGGCTGCGATAGCGTTTCGGCCCAAATGATGCTCTCTGCCCGCATGAGCAGCTTTGCCTTTAATAATAAGGGAGAAATTACCACTGCCCTTTCGAGCGCCAGCCATTGATCCATCTGCGAGCGCAGGTTCATAGGTGAGCCCAACGTGGGAGTGCTTTCCAAGCTCAGCCAAGAGCGGCCCAGAACCAGGAGAGCCTATTTCCTCATCTGGGCTCATCAAAATATTATACCCCACATTTTTAGCGATATCTGACTTTTCTAAAGCTTCAAGTGCCGTGAGCATAACCATAAGCCCAGCCTTCATATCCGCAGTGCCGGGGCCGTTGATTGTATCATCATCAACCCGTATTGGTTTTTGAAAATGGAAGTCTTTGGGAAAAACCGTGTCGTAGTGTCCTGTTAAAACGAGTTGAATGGGAGCCTTTGGACGAACGCTCACATTTACAGCCGGTGCATATCTAACTTTTTCGATAGCGCCTGATGGCGCGATATACTCACCATCTCTTAAAGCTAGATCAGAGACCTGACCTGGTAGATTAGAAAACCTATCTTTAAGCAAAGTTCGCATCGCGTCGAGCCCCTTACGGTTATGAGAGCCAGAGTTTTGAGACGACCATGTTTCAACAGTCGTGAGCATATCAAGGCTATAATCATCAATTTTATCGACAATAGATTGCTCAGCGGATGTAAGACTAATTTGCGTCAAAAACGGCTCCTATATTGAATGGTATTGCTTAACAGGCCAGTCATAGAAAATAAATTCTAAAACCAAGCTATTTTAAGGCATAAAAAAACGGAGCCCGAAGGCTCCGTCTTCATTCAAATATAACTTTAAGGACTATTCGCAACCGTAGAAGTAATTACCACATGTTTTCATGAAGTGAACAACTGTTCCATTAGTTGACTGAATACGGAACGCTTGGCGATCACGGTCATTACTTGGAAGCACAGAATAATTATAATGATGCTGCTTACCAAGGCCTAAAAGACCAGAAGTTCCAACAGGAAGTACCTCATCAGAGAACATGTAGCTTTGAGCATCAGCGAAGCCATTTGAGTAACCCATAGATTTAAAGAGATAGTTCAAATACGCTTTATCACCAGCATTACTGTTGTAACGCGCCTGAAGCTTCTCAAAGAACTGTGTTGGAGATAAGCTATGAGAGTCACCGAATTCTGGCAACGTTCCAAGACGGCTTAACTGCTTAGGAGTTGCAGACGTATTTACATTGAAGATTCCAACATTAGACGATCCACAAACATTTAGATTTGTACGCTGAACGATTGGTTGCTGAACAACTTGTTGTGGTGCTGCAACTTGGCGCGTAATTGTTTGGCGCTTACATCCATTAACATCAGTGACAACTTCACCATCCCAGCAACGGTACTGTTGAACACTTTGCGTAACTGTTTGGCGTGCACATCCGTTAACATCAGAAACGATAGCGCCATCCCAACACTTATACTGAGTAATTTGACGTACAGGTGCAGCAACAGGCTTCGGAGCTGGCTTCGGGCCAAACTTGTAACGGAAACCCGTTAATAAGCTATGTGAACCCACATTATTCGCAGTTGTAGCAAACGCATTACTGCTGCCAGTAACACCATTTGTACGAACACCGTCAAAATCAAGCTCAGATAAATCTCTGTATGTGTAATGTGTATCCCATGTCAAATTCTCTGAGATGTCGTAACCAAGACCTGCAAGCAACTGCCAACCAAGACCGGTATCTTCATCCCTAACCGAGCAAGACTCTCCCTGACCCGCCGTACGAGCACCAACACAAGCTGGGTTAGTCGTCAGCGCGTTAGGGTTTAAAAAATCATGCGCTATTAAATCCGCTGAACCACGAACAAGACCCGCACCAGCACCAATGTAAGGGGCCCAATTACCGAAATTGTCGAAATCATAAATAGCATTAAGCATTAAAGATGTTGTCCGCAATTTTGCCGATGTACCTGGAAGCTGACTAATTGAACCAAGATCTGTCCAAAGTGAATCGCCATCAACCTCAAGACGCCAATTATTACCAAAATCATAACCAACACCAACT
>JALZWM010000015.1 GCA_023300105.1 Hellea sp. | reverse complement strand
TTCTTAGGGCCTAAGCGTTTGCTATCTGGGACGAAGAACTCCGCCAGAGATGAGACCATATGCAAAACATCCATGTCATTACGCATACGTTTTTGAATATTGGGTCTTAGGATTTTGACAGCGACAGTCTCGCCAGTCTTTAAGACGCCTTTGTGAACTTGCGCCACAGATGCGGCCGCGATGGGCGGGGAGAGCGATACGAGTTTATCTTGCCAAGCTACGCCCCATTCCTCTTTGAGCATCTCTTCAGCTTTTTCCATAGGGAATGAAGGCACTTTGTCTTTTAGGCGGGACAGCCCTTTGACGAATACGGGGTCCAACATGTCGCCGCGCGTCGAGAGAATTTGACCAAACTTAATATAGGCAGGGCCAAGCTTTTCTAAGGCATTGGCAAAACGCTCACCGGGGTTGTCGGCGCGTCTTCGAATAGCAAATAAACGTGATAGGCCGCCTAGCAGACGCACAGGAAGCGGCACAGCGCTGCCATATTCTTTCGGCACAAGCGCGTCATGGCGAGCCATAACCCAGCCTGTGCGGAGCATACGCAAAAATGTTGAAGCGCGTTTAAACATAAGGGGCTTATAAGTGCCAGCGCGTGAAGAATATATGAGTTTTTACGTTTTTCGCCGCGTCATAGTCGCAATGCCTACGCCTGATAATATTATTGTGGCGAGTATCAAAAATCTTAACGTCAACGGTTCTGAGATAAATATCATACCGCCAATCGCCGCAATAACAGGGACGGTGAGCTGCGCGATGCCCGCGCGGGTGGCGGTCAGGTGCTTTAAAGCCATGTACCAAATCACATATCCAAGCGCTGATGTTATTGTACCTGAAGCCAGCGCGAGTATCACGCCTTTGATGTTAGGCGCGGTTTCATTCAGTAATCCTAATTTTAGTCCGCCTAAGATAAAGGGTGTTGCGAGCGCGCAAATGAGGCCGGCCCTTATGAAATTTCCTGTCGTTTGCGCCGTTGGGTCCCCCGCTTTACGCCCGCGTAGAGAATATAACCCCCATCCAAGGCCAGAGAACATCATGAGCATAGCCCCAAAAAGAGGCGGGGCTTGGATACTCGGGCTTAGGAGATAAACGAGTCCCGCGAGCGCAATGATTGTGCCGAGCCATTGAAGCTTTGATAGGCGCTCTCCTGATATTAAGCCGCCGCCTATCATTGTTATTTGGACGACGGCGAACAGTATCAATGCGCCGGTACCTGCGGCGAGCTGTAAATAGGCATATGAAAAACAGGCGGCGTATAAAATTAAACTTCCCGCTGATATCCAATCTCCAGCAGTTTCAGCTTTTTTAGATTTTGCTATCAGGGCTAAAATGAGAGCGCCTGAGATAAGCCGAATAGCCGTGAACCCCCACGGCCCTATATCCGCGTGAGATAAGGCTAGCCGCGCTAAAATCGAATTTGCAGCAAAAGCAAGCATAGCTAAGGCCGTCACAGTAAAGAGATAAAGTGTATTTGATTTACGTGTCATTTTTGATTGTGGGGTCATGTGTTTTTTCGAATGGCTTGTTTGATGGTCTAAGAGCCTATAAAGCTGAAAGCCAATCACTTATTTATGAGGTCTATATGAGCTTGGTTTTAACGACGCGGGATAAACAGGTTCAATCCGTTGCTTTGCTAACGATGAATAAGGCCGAGTCGATGAACTCCTATAATATGGAGCTGCACACGGCTTTGCTAGGGGCCATCCAAGCCGCTGACAAAGACCCGTCCGTTCGCGTGATTGTTGTGACGGGCGCAGGGCGCGCTTTTTGTGCGGGTGCTGATATTTCGGGCGGTTTTGGCGGAGCAAACCTTGATAGTGGCGTGGGGACCGACGCCGTCGGCGGCGTGCACCGTGACGCCGGCGGTATATTAAACCTCGCTATATTTGAATGTGATACACCTATCATTGCGGCTATTAACGGCGCGGCCGTCGGTATTGGCGCGACGATGACCCTTGCGATGGATTTACGTATTGCATCTAAAAAATCAAAGTTTGCTTTTCCTTTTGCGCGGCGCGGGATTGTGTTTGACGGCGCGGCGAGTTTCTTTTTACCTAAACTCGTAGGTTATTCCAAAGCCAGTGAATGGATTTTGAAAGGACATGTTATGATGGCCGAAGAATTATTAGCTGGTGGATTACTTTCTGAAATTTGTGATCCTGAAGATGTGTTGCCGCGTAGCTTGGACATCGCGCGTGATATTGCTGTGAATTGCTCTCCGACAAGCACTGCAAATAATAAACGTCTTTTACGAGAATCGATGCTTGGTAAAGCACCTTTTGATTTGCATATGATGGAAAGTGAAATGCTAGCGGCGTCTTATAATAGTCATGATTGTACAGAAGGGGTGAAGTCTTTCCTTGAGAAGCGCGCGCCAGAATTTAAAGATAGACAAGCCTAACTCTAGCGTCATTATCCCCAAACTCTGCAACCGCACGAGTGAAACTTTAAGACCTGTTTTGAGCAAATTATGAAGTGCAAAAAGACACGGTGAACGTCTAGAAAAATAAAACTTAAATAAATTTTTTAGTTTGATTTAACTATGAATTATGGTTAAATTTAACTAGCGCTATTTAAGTGCTTCAAATTGGTGGGGTGCGTCAATTGGGGAAAACTTTTGCTGCTTAAGCTCGCAATAGATAATACGGGTTCTGAAGACTTCGACGCGCCGCTACGTTGCATAGCGTCTGATTTTATTGAAGCTGCTCTACGAGCGGCCAAACACTCTAACTCCAATACACGCGCAAGCATCCTAAAAGAGGTGTGCTCTATGCTGAATTGTGAATCCGAAGATTTAGGTTTTTTATTCCAAGCCGATTTAGATAAAAATGCTTCGCAATTGTTTAATTTAAGATTGCCTGATTATCGTTTACATACGCGTGGTCTTTATTTGGCGGCGGCTGAATAACTCTGCTGAATTGTGAGATTAGGTAGTTTTTATCTAAAGTGACAGCTCAAGGCGAAAGAGATAACAAAACCCTAAGATTTATGGTTTCTAAAGGGTTAACACAAGCAATGCGGTCAATTATTTTAGATTTGAGCCGTATTATCACTTATAATTTACGTGATTTACGCCTATAGTACTTTATATAAAATCTAAATTTTCGACGTTAAATCCGTTTGTTCAAAAGGTTCTCACCGATGGTACAGCTCAGTCTACCAAAAAACTCTAAAGTTTCCGCAGGTAAAACTTGGCCAGCAGTCTCTAATACAGGCACTGCGCCGACACGTTTGAAGACGTTCAAGGTCTATCGTTATGATCCTGAAAATGGTAAAAACCCTTATTGGGATACGTATGAATTAAATTTAGATGAGTGCGGCCCAATGGTGCTAGATGCTCTCTTTAAAATTAAAAACGAAGTTGATCCTACACTCGCGTTTCGCCGCTCTTGCCGTGAAGGTGTTTGCGGGTCTTGCGCCATGAACATTGGCGGGCGTAATACGCTTGCTTGTACAAAGGCTATTGCGGATGTTGCGGGCCAAGATATCACAATTTCTCCGCTTCCGCATTTGCCTGTTGTTCGAGATCTTGTGCCGGACCTTTCAAATTTCTATAAGCAATATGCGTCTATCGAGCCTTGGCTTCATACGTCCACGGCATTGCCGACTGAGGAATATACACAAACAATCGAGGACCGCGACAAGCTTGATGGTTATTATGAATGTATTCTTTGCGCGTCTTGCTCAACATCTTGCCCAAGTTATTGGTGGAATGGTGATCGTTACTTAGGTCCAGCCGCTTTACTGCAAGCCTATCGTTGGCTCGTAGACAGCCGCGATGACGCAACTGAAGAACGTCTTGAAAAACTTGACGACCCGTTCAAGCTTTATCGTTGTCACACAATCATGAATTGCGCGAATGTTTGCCCTAAGGGTTTGAACCCCGCTAAAGCGATTGCAGATGTGAAACGCATGATGGTTGAACGCGCTTAATTAATTTCAAACAATCTTGAAATTTACATGTGACGTTCCGAATATGGTTTGAGTGAATTATGTCAGCTACTGAAAATAATACCCATGATGTTGTGATAGCCGCTAAAAGACGTGTGTCCTGTGATGGCGGCGGTGGCGCCCTCGGTCATCCTAAAACATATTTGGATATGGGTACAGGCACGCAGGTGACCTGCAAATATTGCGGAATCGTTTATCAGCTTGATGAAAACGCGGTAAGCAGCGGCCACTAACTATCAAACACACGAAATAGTTAGCTTATCTCTCTCTCTCTCTCTCTCTCTCTCTCTGGTAAGAACAATTCTGATTACTCAACGCTAACGGCATTGACTGCGCAGCGCCCATATTGGCTTTAAGTTGAGTAAATTTATGCACCTTACCGACGTGTTTAGCTCGTAAAATAAACACAGCTGCGGGCCTCTTTCAAAAGGCTAGGCATCACAGAGCATGGTATCACGCCGTTTTGCCAGAAACGTGATGAAGTTATTACCTCTTGTGAAATGAAATTTCGAATTTCCTCTATATGCACAATTAAACGTTTGAATTTGTAACTCTAGTTACTCGAAACGTATAAAAATTTGAGAGAGAAATAATAATGCCACATCATTTTAAAGGTCTTGCTTTTAAAGCACTTGCCCTATTTTCAATAGTTACGTTCATACCAACGACGGCTAACGCAGGTGCTTGGACTGCGAAAAAGGGGGACACCTATCTCAAAGGTGCTGTGAATTATTTTGAAACCAGTAGCCGCTTTGGAGACCAACTCCCAGATTTTGAAAACTTCCAAGATTTAAATTTCAATGTTTATCTCGAGCATGGACTGCAAGATAATCTTACATTTTTTGCGACGAGTTCTTTCAAAGATATTGAACAAACATCGGCAGGTGAGACAGTGAGTAATTCAGGTATCGGGGACGTCGATGTTGGTTTGCGCTATAATCTCACTAATGAACCTGCTGTTATATCAATTCAAGGCCTTGCTAAGCTGCCATTTCTTTATAGTGAAACGGCTGATTTGCCTCTTGGGAATGGTCAGGTTGATTTAGAAGGTAAAGTCCTTGTCGGAAAATCTTTTGGCTCTGCAGGTTATGTAGGTCTTGAGGCGGGTTACCGTTACCGCGCCGAAGACCCTGTTGATGAATTTCGTTATTTGATCGAATATGGTGTTGACCTCAGTGAGGAAACATACTTCCGAACCAAGCTTGACGGCATAGTTGGTCTCGGCAGTGCGGGGGATGTTCCTCTTAACGCCACGACCGCAAATGCGAGTCTACCTATCGATTTTGACCTTGGTAAAATCGAATACACGCTTGGATATAAATTCAAACAAGGGCTCGCTGCGGAAGTCACCGGCACAACAAATGTCTATGGCGATAATACTTTGAAAGGTACAAACGTACAGTTTGCTATCGTGTCTCAGTTCTAGGCCTGTAGAATGTCAATATTGGCAGTCTTCATGCTGGTTAGCCACTATGTTTTGGTGGCTGTCTTATGTGTTTATGGTTCGCACCGTATTTACCACACATTACTCGCGCGTAAGACTCAAAAAAAGGTCACATTAGGCCCGTCTAATTACAGGCCTTATGTGACAGTACAGGCTCCGATGTTTAATGAGAAATTCGTTGCCAAGCGGATAATTGATGCACTTGTTGCTCTCGATTATCCGAAAGATAAATTGCAAATTCAAGTTATTGACGATTCCACAGATGATAGCGTTGCTATTATTGGCCAAGAAGTCGCGTATTATAAGGCTTTAGGTTATAATATTCAGCATCTGCACAGAACTAACCGTCAAGGTTACAAGGCAGGTGCATTAGCGGAAGCTATGCCGCATGTGAGCGGAGAATTCATTGCAATCTTTGATGCAGATTTTATTCCCCAGCCAGATTTTTTACTCAAGGCCATTCCTAATTTTGAGGACCCTAAAGTCGGAGTTGTTCAATCCCGCTGGACTTACCTAAACCGGTCTTCAAATCTATTGACGCGTGTTCAAGGTGTCATGTTAGACGCTCACTTTGGCGTAGAACAAGTCGCGCGGTTTGAAACTGATGCCATCTTTAATTTTAACGGCACAGCAGGTATCTGGCGTAAAGACGCAATTACGGATGCGGGCGGGTGGTTAGCGGATACCCTCACCGAAGATATCGACCTGAGTTACCGCGCGCAGATGGCGGGATGGAAGTTTATCTACTTAAGAGACCTCGAAAGCCCGTCTGAAATTCCAACAGATATGGGGTCTTTCAAAGTACAACAACATCGCTGGGCAAAGGGCGCTATACAGGTCATGAAAAAGCTTCTGCGGCCCGTATGGAAAAGCTCCTTGTCTTTACATGCAAAAATTGAGGCAACATTTCATTTAACAGGTAATTTTTGTTACATGTTGATGTTTATCGATAGTGTGTTTTTCCTTATTCCTTCCGTGCATATTCGAGAAAGCCTTGGCTTTAACTTTCTGGGATGGCTGGATATTCCCTTATTTGTTTTGGCAAGCGCAAGCCATGCGTGGTTCTTCCTCTATAGTCAAAAATTACTTTATGGGCGTATGTCAGATAAACTCAGCATTATGCCTGTCCTTCTGGCAACCTCGATTGGCTTAGGTGTAAATAATGGCCGCGCTGTTATGGAAGCTCTGGTTGGACATGTTACGGGATTTGAGCGAACGCCTAAAGTTGGTGAAATTGCAGGGCGGTCACCTGAATTGGGAAATAATCTTACAAGCTATTATAAAGCCTTGAGCACGCGGGCCTTTGACTATGTAGAAATTTTACTCGCTATTTTCTATGTAGTTAATCTCATCTGGGCGATATCAAAAAATTATTGGGTTGTCGTGCCATTCTTGACAATATTTGCCGCAGGGTTTTTTTATACGGGCATACTCAGTTTATTAACGCCTAGGGCGGCTGCGAGAATAAAACGTATTTCACCCTTAAATAAAGACGTCCTTCAGGAGACGGGAACAGATACGGACATCAATAGTGAGACGAAGCCAATCGTCAAAGCCACAATATAAAGCGATAATACATAATGACCTCTCATGACCTGATAAGATAAGTTTAGACGTGGCGAAGCAAACATCATTGTCTCAAATTCAAACTTTATACCTGAGCTTAACCTTTTTAACGACCTGCGCTATTTATCTCGTTCCATTTGTATCTGTTGAAAAAAGTGGGACTTATTACATTCTCATACATCTTGTTTTGACAGGCCTCATGTTCGCGCTTTGGCGCACAAAAGAGTTGGATGTAAAGAAAGTTCTGCTCACAGCTTTGCTCCTCAGGGTTATCTTAATTCCAGCGCCTATTTTTAGCTCTAATGATAGTGAGCGTTATCTCTGGGACGGTGCCATGGTATTGGCAGGATTGGACCCTTATATTATTGCGCCCAATATGCCCGAGGCGGCAGAATTGGGGGCGCTTTGGCCAACGCCAGAAGAGCATAGCGCTTATCCGACTTTATACCCTCCCGGTGCTCTCATGTTATTTGCGCTCTCTGCACTTGCGGGCCCTATTAAAGGGGTTTGGGTTTGGAAATCTTTAGCAACATTAGCCAGTATGCTTAGCCTTTTAATTGGATATGATCTTTTGAAACGGCGAGATTTATTAAGGCACCTGCCTTTATTGGCGCTCTCGCCTTTACTGATTTTAGAAACAGGTATTGGCGCGCATCTTGATGCCTTTTGTGTGCTCGCTGTTATTCTTGCTTTGAGTTTGTGTGAGCGCGAGAAGTTTCTTCTGGCAGGGATTATTATAGGCTGGAGTGCAAGTCTAAAGTTTTTACCTGCAATCATGGCGGGCCCGCTCATATTTTATCTTCGGCCCAAAGCCGCCGTCACACTTTTCATAAGTTCGGTTCTAACGGTTACGGCTATATACAGCATTGCCTTTGCTTCTGGGTTTCAGGCTATTGGAATTTTGCCTGTTTTTTTTGAAAAATGGCGAAATGGCGCGCCTATCTATAACGCTCTGGAATTTATGTTTAGCCCGCCAGTATTGCTTTGGGTTATCGCTATTATCGCTTTAAGTTTATTTTCTCTATCTGCATTTAAAGCACGTAAAGGCTATATCACCCTTGCGCTGAGCCTTACACTATCGGTCCCGCTTTTGCTTAGTCCTGTTGTGTTCCCATGGTATTTATCAGTCCTTGTCCCTTTAATCGCGCTTAGACCAAACGCCACTCTTTTAGCTTGGGTCAGTACCGCTCCATTTGGCTATATAGTGCTCAATAAATGGCTGTCTCAGGGTCTGTGGGAGCCACCAGCTTGGCCTCTGTGGGTAATCGGTGCCGCGCTAACCCTCGGCTTACTTTTGGATTTTCGTTTTCATAAACACAAATTGTTATAAACATATATGTATAGGCCGAGTCCAAAGGTGAACCTATCCAAGCTTTGCGAATTAGGTTATACAACTAATTGCATATGAATATCGGAGGCCCATGCCATGGTTCAGCTTTTAGTTAATGGAACATCTCGAAACATAGATGTTGATCCAGACACGCCCGTTCTTTGGGCTGTCCGCGAACAGCTTGGGCTAGTCGGAACTAAATTTGGTTGCGGGGCCTCTCTTTGCGGGGCGTGTACCGTTCACTTAGACGGGCAGCCTATACGGTCTTGCGTTACGCCTTTGTCTGAGGCTGAAGGCAAAGAGATCACCACCATTGAAGGTATTAAAAACCCTGACGGGACATTGCACGCAGTGCAAGAAGCTTGGATTAAACATCAGGTCCCGCAATGCGGCTATTGCCAGTCTGGACAAATTATGTCGGCTGTGGCGCTTCTCAAGGAAACGCCTGATCCAACGGACGCGGATATTGATAGCGCTATGGCGGGCAATGTCTGCCGCTGTGGAATGTACACGCGCATAAAAGCGGCGATTAAAACGGCTGCGAAGGAGGCGTAAGATGAGCACTCTTTCAAGACCTGAAAAAAAGGTAGCGAAAAAATCCGCTAAAAAAGAAAAGCGCGCAAATGAGAGCCGCGGCGCTAAATGGACGCGCCGTAGCTTTATTGGCGCAGGGGCTGTTGCGGGCCTCGCGGCAAGTGGAGCCTTAGTGTTAGGCATTGCTATTCGTCCCGGTGACCGCACAGACGCCCTTGCGGGCTATGTGACGGAAGGGGATGAACAGCTTCTGACAACATGGGTGAAAATTGCGCCTGACAATACTGTGACAGCGATTATCCCGCATAGTGAAATGGGGCAGGGCATTCATACGGCGCTCTCCGCTATGCTGGCGGAAGAGATGGAGGCTGACTGGGACGCGATGGAAATCATGGAAGCTCCAGCCGAAAAAGACTTCGCCAATTTCGAATTAGGGCGGGAATTTTTATTAGGCGGCAAACATATCCCTGCGATTTTGTTTGATACTGTCAACGGCGCGATGCTTACCGCAGCGAAAGGGATGAACCTTCAAATTACGGGCGGCTCAACCTCAGTTCGTTTTACAGGCACAGGCGCTATGCTGACGGCTGGGGCGGCAGCAAAAGAAATCTTGCTAACTGCGGCTGCAAAGCAATGGGATGTTCCTGTGTCTGAGCTAAGAGCGCAAAAGAGCTATATTTATCACGACGCCTCCAATCAATCTGCCCCTTTTGCGAGTTTTGCTGAAGTGGCGGCGACGATAAAGCCAAATTTGCGTCCCGCGCTTAAGGCACGCAGTGAGTATAAGCTTATAGGGCAAAGCCTACCACGCGTTGATATCCCGTCTAAAGTTGACGGGACAGCGACTTTTGGCATGGATGTTCAAGTCGAAGGCATGAAATACGCCACCGTTATGGCCGCGCCTGTTCATGGGCAAACTGTGGCTAAACTCGGTGCCCTTGACGCTAAGAAAATGTCTGGCGTGATTGATGTCTATAATATGGACACCTATGTCGCTGTCGTGGCTGAGGGCTATTGGCAAGCGAAGCAGGCTTTGGATATGCTTGACGTGACGTGGACACAGGGGGAAACCGATAACGTTAATCAGGCGGCTATATTTGCGCAATACGCAGACGCTTTAGATACGGGCGAGTCCAAGACTTTGCACAAAGCAGGTAGCGTAAGCAAAGCGAACGCCTCCGCAGCTTCTGTCTATGAAGCCGAGTACCGCGTGCCCTATTTGGCGCATAGCTGTATGGAACCTTTAAACGCCACGGCTTGGGTTAGGGACGGCAAATGTGATCTCTGGACAGGCACGCAAAACCCGCTCGGCACCCGTATGGTAACGGCAGAGACACTTGGTATCGATGCCGCTAACGTGACTGTGCATAATCAATTCCTTGGTGGTGGTTTTGGCCGCCGCGCGTCAACTGATTATACCGACCAAGCCGCGCAGGTTGCTGCAAAGGCAGGCGTGCCCGTAAAACTCATTTGGTCACGCGAAGAAAGCACGCAGCAAGACCAATATAGACCGTCGGTCTTAGGCCGCTTTAAAGCCGCCCTAGATGATGAAGGCATGCCGCTGAGCTGGGAGAGTAAGTTCGTTCACAAATTGGATCCGCCTGAGGCGAGCCATATATTCTACGATATTCCAAATCAATCGATGCAAGTTGTTGATAGCCCCACACATGTGCGGCTTGGCCCTTGGCGCTCTGTCGATCATACGCAGCATGGTTTCTTTACGGAGAGCTTTATCGACGAGCTTGCGGCTAATGCGAATATGGACGGCTATCAGTTCCGTAGAAAACTTCTTAAAAATAAGCCGCGTTACTTAAAAGTCTTAGATACAGCCGCGAAAATGGCGGGGTGGGGGAAAGCCCTTCCCGTAGGGCAAGCCCAAGGCATATCTATCACCGATAGCTTTATGACAATCGTTGCCGAGGTGGTGACGGTTGATGTGTCGAGCGGCGAAGCAATCGTTACCCATGTCGCTTGCGCGGCAGATGCAGGCATGGCGGTTAATCCTGATGGGTTCAAAGCCCAAATGGAGAGCGGTATTATCTACGGCCTAACGGCGGCGCTATACGGCGAAATTACAATAGAGGACGGCGCGGTGGAGCAGAGTAACTTCCATGATTACCAAATGGTGCGCATGGATAATGCCCCTGTTATTGACGTTGAAATTATAAGCTCTGATGCCAGAATTGGCGGCGCAGGGGAACCGGGCACGCCGCCTATATCTCCGGCTGTAACCAATGCAATTTTTAAAGCCACAGGTAAGCGCATTCGCAATTTGCCTGTTATGAATACAGATTTAGGGGCAGCCAGTTAATCTTATTAGCTTTGCATGAAGGTTCAGGGGGGGGGAGTAGACAACGGGTTGTTTTACCTACCCCTGAAGCTGGAAACGATAGCGTTTCACAACGCCTGCTGCGGGGGCGGGTTTCCCGTTGACTGTTTTGGGATGAAACCGTGTGCGTAACGCAGCACGTTCTGCGGCCTTGACGAATGACTTTCCGTATCTTTTTGCTTCCACGTTGACGAGCTCAGTCATAGCAACTCTGCCTTTCTCGTCTATATTTAGTTTTAATGTGACGATGGCTTCGACTTTTCCGCGCATAGCTTTGCGAGGATAACGCGGGTTTACAGGGCGCCGTACTTTTGGCGGAACAATATTTTGAGCGATTACAGTTACGCGCTCAATGGGAACAGGCGGTATATAGGTTATCTGCGGCGGCGGCGGCGCTTTTGGGCCGCCTGCAAGTATGCCGTCAGGTACTGAATTAGGTATTGGACTTTGTTGGTCTTTAAGTTTTCTACTCGGGAGTTTTTCAGCTTCGAGCGCGCCTGTTAAGCCGTCTCTTATTGTTTTGATTTCGTCATTTCGTCCGCCGAGTAAGGCTCCGCCCCATTTGGCCGCATAGCTATCTAACCGCGTCAGCTTATCTGTCGCTGTGATTTTGGAATCATATACAATGTCAGTAACTTCTAGCCATTGGGAGGCCTCAAAGCTCTTAATCACATCAAGCTGGGCTTCAACCGCGGAATTGCGATCGCTACTAGGATAGGTCGTTAGAAAATCTTGTAACCGCGCGCGCCGCATGGGGGCTTGGGTCTCTGATA
The DNA here is from genome assembly GCA_023300105.1 of Hellea sp. Lineage (GTDB taxonomy): Bacteria > Pseudomonadota > Alphaproteobacteria > Caulobacterales > Maricaulaceae > Hellea. Next base: position 12,078 of record JALZWM010000015.1, on the reverse strand, counting down.
TAGCTTTGCGGTAGGTTGCCAGTTCTGCCTTTGTAAAATCATCAGTTTCTTGGGGAACTGAAATGCCAGGACTTGTGAGATAAACAATGGCTATAACTGTGAACAAGGCAAGCGCCGCCGCGGCCCAAATCAAGACGTTACGCCTTGGTTTGTTCTCATCATGCGTCTCTTGTGGATCATCAATAGATTGATACACCTTAGTTAGCCCTCTTAGTTCTGCTCTGCCGATCTTTCGGCCTTCTAACAGATTATAACGTCAAACCAAATATATACGGCAAAAATGGGGCGCGCTATTGAATAAAGCAGAGCAGGGCGTCAAAAGACCCTAATTAAAGGATTCTCATGCCAGTAACAGCACCTGTCGATAGTAACTCCCATGTCGTCCTCGTGGACGGCTCAGGATATATATTTAGAGCTTATCATGCTTTGCCGCCCTTAACGCGTAAATCTGATGGATTGCCGATTGGCGCTGTGGCGGGGTTTTCGAATATGTTATTCAAGCTTATGCAAGGACAGGTTGATGAAGACCGCCCGACGCATTTCGCCGTTATCTTTGATAAGGGGAGCTATACGTTCCGTAACGACATTTTCTCTGAGTATAAAGCCAATCGCTCCGAGACACCCGAAGATCTTATCCCACAGTTTCCGCTTACGCGTGATGCGACGCGAGCCTTTGGCGCACCTGCTATTGAAATGCAGGGCTTTGAAGCGGATGACCTTATTGCGACCTATGCAAGACAGGCCGAAGCTAAAGGCGCGAGAGTCACAATTATCAGTTCCGACAAAGACCTTATGCAGCTCGTCTCTGATCAAATAACGATGCTCGATACGATGAAGAACAAAGTCATCGGCCGCGAACAGGTCATAGAAAAGTTTGGTATGGGGCCTGAACGGGTTATCGAAATTCAGGCCTTAGCGGGCGATAGTGTGGATAACATTCCGGGCGTACCGGGCATTGGCGTGAAAACCGCTGTACTTTTGTTAGAGCAATATGGCGATCTTGAGGGCTTGCTTGAGCGCTGTAGCGAAATTCCGCAAAAGGGCCGCCGCGAAAAGATGATGGCCAATATTGACAATGCACGGTTGTCACTCGAACTCGTCACATTGAAAGTCGATGTTGAGGTTGACGTGCCGCTGGAAGATTTCGGCGTGTCTGACCCTGATACGGAGGTTCTCTTTGACTTCCTTGAGGATATGAATTTCCGCACTTTAACGTCCCGCGTACGGGCGGCTTTGGGCGAAGGTGACACGGATGGCATTCGCAAAGACGATACTAAAGCGGTGCCTGAAGGCCCCAGTGCGAAAACGACACCTGACAATGTCGTCTTTGATAAAACTAAGTATGAGTGCGTTCAGACCCTGCAACGCCTCGCGCATTGGATAAAACGGGGTTTTGAAGTGCCAGTGATTGCGGTCGATTTAGAGACAGATAGCCTCGATAGCGCCGCAGCGAATATGATCGGTATTTGTCTCGCAGTCGCGGATAACGAAGCCTGCTATATTCCTCTGGGGCATCGGGGCGGTGAAGACATGTTCGGCGAAGGCGCGCCAGAACAAATTCCTTATGATGATGCTTTAACGGCGCTTAAGCCATTACTTGAATCCGAAAGCGTTTTGAAAGTCGGGCAAAACTTTAAATATGACCTTGGCGTTTTCCAACGTTATGATCTGAACCCTGCACCCTATGATGATACAATGCTGCTCTCATATGCTCTCGCGGGCGGCTTGCATGGTCACGGTATGGATTACCTCGCCGAGACGCATTTCGGTTATAAACCGATTAGTTTCAAAGAGGTCGCTGGCACAGGCAAGAAGCAAAAGACTTTTGACCAAATCAGTCTCGAAGAGGCTACGCCTTATGCGGCAGAAGATGCAGATGTCACGCTGCGCCTGTGGAAGTTTCTCAAACCAAAACTCGCGGCGGAGCAGGTCACAACCGTTTACGAAACGCTGGAGCGTCCGCTTCCCGCCGTGATTGCCAAAATGGAAAATCAAGGCATTAAAGTTGACCGCGCAGATCTCGCGCGTTTGTCGTCTGGTTTTGCACAAAAAATGGCAGGGTTAGAGGCCGAAGCTTATGAATTTGCGGGCACGCAGTTTAACCTTGGCTCTCCTAAACAACTCGGTGAAATCCTATTTGATCAAATGGGGCTTGAAGGCGGTAAGAAAACTAAAACGGGCGCGTGGCAAACGGGGGCAGGTGTTCTCGAAGATCTGGCAGCGGCAGGCGAAAAACTCCCGCAAACTATTCTTGATTGGCGTCATTACGCGAAGCTGAAATCCACCTATACGGATGCTCTGGTTAATCAAATAAACCCAGACACAGGACGCGTGCATACGAGCTTTTCATTAGCCTCGACAACAACAGGGCGGCTATCTTCTTCTGACCCGAACCTGCAAAACATTCCGATTAGAACCGAAGAAGGCCGTAAAATTAGAGACGCTTTTATCGCGGAGCCCGGTCATGTTCTTGTCGCGGCCGATTACTCCCAAATTGAACTTCGCCTGCTGGCCCATGTGGCTGACCTCAAGACAATGAAGCAAGCTTTTGCAGACGGCGTTGATATTCACGCGCTCACTGCGAGTGAGATGTTTAATGTTAGCTTGGACGAGATGGACGCCGCAACACGCCGCCGCGCGAAGGCGATTAACTTTGGGATTATTTACGGTATCTCCGCCTTTGGACTCGCGAATAATTTAAGTATTTCTCGCACTGAGGCGAGCGCCTATATCAAAAGCTATTTCGAAAAATTCCCCGGTATTAAAACTTATATGGAAGAGGCCAAAGCCGAGGCGCGTGAGCACGGCTATGTCAAAACATTATTTGGACGTAAATGCCATATCAAAGGCATTATGGACCGCAACCAGGCCGTACGCGGTTTCGGCGAACGCCAAGCCATTAACGCGCCTATCCAAGGCGCCGCCGCCGATATTATGCGCCGCGCAATGATACGCATGCCTGAGGCAATTTCGGGCGTAGAAGGCGCAAGAATGCTCTTACAAGTCCATGATGAATTGGTCTTTGAAGTGCCAGAGGGTAACGCCGATGCGCTTATTGAAATCGCTAAAACAACGATGGAAAATGCCGCTATGCCAGCCGTGAATATCAGCGTGCCTTTAGTTGTCGAAGCCCATGCCGCTAAGAACTGGAATGATGCACATTAGCCGCTTCTTGACTCGCTTTAACCGTGCGCTTAGTGACTGCCTCACATTGCGCCGATTTGTTATATTGCGGGCGCTTGATTAAGTTCCGCTAAGAAAGTTTTGCTATGCCAGTCCCAGTTATTGTTTTGAATTTCGGCCATAGTGTTTTGCGCTCGCTCGATGATTATAACCACGCGGCCAGCGAAATTTATCGACATTATCGCCGCGGTCAAAACGTTGTGGCTGTAACATCCGCGCAAGGTGATCAGACGGATATCTTAATGGCTGAAGCGCGCCAGATTGGGCCTGAGGGTAATGCTAAAAACCTCCCTGAACTGGTGCAGCTCGGCGAACGCCGCTCGGCGGCTTTATTAGCGCTTGCGCTGGAGCGTATCGGCGCGCCTGCTTTCGTACGGCAAGCGCGGGACTTGGGCCTAAAAGCTAAAGACGCAGCCTTGGTTGATTTGAATGTGAGCCAGCTTGAGGACGACCTTAAAAACCATGATATTGTTGTGATGCCTGGACATGTCGCAATTGGCGAGAAAGACCGCACCGTTTTGTTGACTGAAGGCGGCTCTGATTTAACCGCGCTATATGTGGCGAATAAACTGGGTATCAAAGCTATTCTTTTAAAAGACGTTGAAGGCGTATTCGAACACGACCCAAAACAAGCAGGTCCTGCGCCGAAGCGTTACAACACAATTTCCTATGCTGATGCGCGCGAAAAAGCGGCGCCGCTGGTCTCGCCTAAGGCACTCGATTATGCGCAAGAGAACACTATAGAATTTGGCATTGGTAAGCCTGCTATTCCAAGCTTTACGACCATAGGCGCGAGCACAGGAACATTATCACCCATCCCTAATCCGCCCAAATTAAAAGTAGCAATGATGGGCTGCGGCATTGTTGGCGGCGGCGTTTATCGCCGCGTCAAAGCTAATTCAGACCGCTTTGAAATCGTCAAAATATTAGTACGCGATACGCAAAAATATATCGACCAAGGCTATAAACCTGCTGAACTTACAACGGATTTTGCAGATGTTGTTGCGTCAAAACCTGATATCTTTGTTGATGTCTCTGGCCCCGTCGACCCTGCTTTGGATTATTGCAAGACAATGCTTGCTGCGGGCGTCCATGTCGTGAGCGCGAATAAACAAGCCATCGCCTCAGGCGGGCAGTCCCTCATTGATTTTGCCAAAGATAAAGGCGCGCAGCTTATGTTCTCATCTTCTGCAGGCGGTGGTATGCCAGTGCTAGAGATGTGTATTCGCGAACGCGGCAGAATAACCCGCGTTGAGGCCCTGTTGAACGGGACAACGAATTATATGCTTGATGAAATCAGCGCGGGTAAATCCTATGCTGAGGCTTTGAAAGAAGCGCAGGACAAAGGCTTTGCTGAAGCGGACCCAAGCGGTGATGTGAACGGGTCTGACGCGGGGGCTAAAATCCGTCTTGTGGCATTGCTTGGTTTCGGGGAAGAAATTAATTTGGATGATATTCCAATGGATACGATTGAGAACTTTGCGCCAAGCACGCCGCCAAAAGGCGCAATGAAACGCATTGCCACAGTTTGGAAAGATCGTAACGGCTTCTCGACAAAGCTAGAACTCAAAGATTTGTCGGTGAATAATTTCTTGGCGCAAGCCGACGGTGAAGAAGCGCATGCTATTTTTCATTTCGAGGATGGCGACCAATATAAAATTCGCGGTAAAGGCGCTGGCCGCTGGCCAACGACTGAGTCCGTTATGGCTGACCTGTTCGATATTTCGGCGACTTATATAGGTTAGCCATTATGACTGAAAAACCTATCATTGTCTGGTTTCGCCGAGATCTTCGTATCGCTGATAATCCCGCGCTGTCCGAAGCCGCCATAACGGGTAAACCTGTTATTTGTCTCTATATCTATGAGACCGATACCGCGCGCCCGCTCGGCGGGGCGAGCTTGTTGTGGCTGCATCAGAGCCTTCTCTCTTTGGCGGCTGATTTAAAGGCTATTGGTGCGGAGCTATATTTGCGTAAGGGCGCGGCATGGGAAGTTTTGGGCGGGGTTATTGAGCAGAGCGGCGCAGACACGGTTTACTGGAACCGCCGCTATGATGAAGACGCGCGTACCCGCGACGCTGAAATAAAAGCAGACTTAACAACCCAAAATATTGACGTAAAAAGCTACCGTGCGAACCTGTTATCAGAGCCTTGGACCGTTGAGAAAAAAACGGGTGGGTACTATAAAGTATTCACACCTTACTGGCGGGCCGCGCAAGACAATATTGATACGTCAGAACCGATAGCTGCGCCGTCAAAGCTTAATAATTATAAAGGTGAGCTTATACGTGATGAACTAGGAGATTGGGGCTTAATGCCGACGTCACCTGATTGGGGCCGTAAAATGTTGCCTAGCTGGACACCAGGAACGGCTGGCGCGGCGAAGGCTTTATCAAATTTTGTCGCCGAAGCGGTCGGGGATTATCCGGATGCTAGAAATCGTCCTGACAAGGAAACAGGCACGTCGCGTTTATCACCACATTTGGCCTTTGGCGAAATTTCACCCAAACAAATTTGGCAAGGCTGTAAGGCAGACATAGACATCGCAGGCAAATTTTTAGCCGAAATTGGGTGGCGGGAATTTTCTTATGTCTTGCTGTTTCATAACCCCAAACTTGCGGTTCAAAACTTTAAGCCTGCCTTTGATAGTTTCGAATGGAACGCAGATGACGGCGCATTGGCGCGCTGGCAAAAAGGCCAAACGGGATATCCTTTTGTGGACGCGGGTATGCGCCAGCTTTGGCAAACGGGGTGGCAACATAACCGCGTAAGGATGGTCACAGCTAGTTTTCTGATTAAGCACCTGCTTATTGATTGGCGCAAAGGCGAAGAGTGGTTCTGGGATACGTTGTTTGATGCGGACCCTGCTAGTAATGCCGCGAGTTGGCAATGGGTGGCAGGCAGCGGGGCGGATGCTTCGCCTTATTTCAGGATATTTAATCCGTTTTCTCAGGGCGAAAAATTTGACCCCAATGGTGACTATGTTCGTAAATTTGTTCCCGAACTTAAACACATGCCCAATAAGTTTATTCACCGTCCATGGGAGGCACCAGAAGCTGTCTTAAAATCGGCGAATGTGGAGCTTGGCGGGAATTACCCTAAGCCTATCGTCGATCATAAAGAGGCGCGAGAGAAGGCTTTGGCAAATTATAAGCAAATGAAGGCGGTTTAATCGCGCTTTCGTGAGTCTTTGTTATTGGCGCTTATAGCTTAAACAGCCTAACAGACGGCATGAAACATTTATATATTACAGCTGCGTTGATTTTATCCGCATGTTCGTCGGCTCAAAGCCCTGATGCAAGTCTGCTAGAAGCCAAGAAGATCGAAACAAGCCAAGCTACGGTAACCCCCGTGAAATTATCGGGACAAACTGATACTGCTATTTTTGCGGGTGGGTGCTTTTGGTGTGTCGAATCTGATTTCGAACATCTGCCGGGCGTCATTGATGCCGTATCTGGTTATTCTGGTGGTGATTTGCAACAGCCCACTTACCGTAACCATGGTGAGCATATAGAAGTTGCGAAAATTATCTTTGATCCGACAGTCGTGTCTTATGAGCAGTTACTTGAGTTTTACTGGATGCATATCGACCCTACGGATGCAGGCGGTCAGTTCTGTGATAGAGGTCATGCCTATCTAACAGCGATATATGCGAGGCCAGATCAACTCGCGGCGGCGCAAAACTCGAAAGCTAAGCTAGAGAAAAACAAACCGTTTAACGATCCAATCGTTACACCTGTGCTTCCTGCCAAAACTTTTTGGGATGCTGAAGAGTATCATCAGGATTATTATAAGAAAAACCCAGGCCATTATCAAAGGTACCGCACGGGATGTGGACGGGATAAACGCGTAAATCAACTCTGGGGTAAGTAGGTTATTTATTGCGCTTTGGCGCGTAACCATAGCCTGCCCATACTCTAAGGTGCCGCTGTTTACCGCCGCCAAGGTCGATATTAATATCTGGAAGTCTTTCTAACTTTTCGAAGTCTGCACGCAGCACATCTTCGGGCTGTGAGTGATAGTTCAAGAATAAAATAGGGCCTGCTTGGGGCTGTAAAGGCGCTGTAAGTTCAGCATGATTTTCTGGCGTATTACTCTGCATCCACATCTTCAGGGGTCGTTTTTTTGCCAAACCGTAATAGGTTAGGTCATAAAACATAATACGTTTGTCGATAGCCACAGTTTGATAATCTAAACCCTGATGTCCTTGGTTATAAATATCTTCAATGAGTGTCACTGTTTCAGGCCACTTACGCAGGCGTTTAACTGAGTTTGCCAGTCCTAAGCTATCGGTCAGCGTTGGGCTTAGAAATGCGATAGCTACAACAAGGCAAATAGCAGACTGAACGATTAGTCCCCCTTTTAACCATTTTGCGAATTTTGGGCCGTATTGTACGCCCATGTGTGCCGTTAACATTGACCCCGCAATATAGGCTGTGACCGCCCAATTTGCATTAGCGCGCGAGAGAAGCGCCTCGATTGAAATGATGAGCAGGGGGCTGGCCGCGAAAAGGGACATTAAGCGCGCATTTTTATTCAGCTTACCCCGCAGCGCGTAGATCAGTGCGATGCCTAAGAGAACAAATGAGACAGGTCCAAATACGGCGAGTTGGTCCCCTAAAAATTGCAGGAGTTCATCGGGGTGAAAGGGGATATCGGTCTTGCTTAAATTGGCATTATCTGCGGTATGCGTAACCGTCGCGAAATCATGTTGGAAGTTCCAAATAATATTAGGCAGAAAGATCAGACAGGCGACCAGCCCAATCATTAACCCTTGCCTTGAGCGTAATGCTTGGCGTGTTTGTGTGTCTAATACCCAAGCTAAGATGAGAGCTGGAAAGAAGAAAAACATCGCATATTTAGCCAGAAGCCCAAAGCCTATGGCAATGCCTAATTGAAGGGCTTTTAAAGGCGTAAATTTTTCGCAAAGGTGCAACCACGCATTCATGGCCAGCGCCCAACATAGCAAAAGCGGAACATCGGTACTGACAATGCCTGATGAGAGCCATAAGGCTGGCATTAAGAGATAAATAAGTGCCGCCCAGAACCCCGTCTTGGCGTCAAAAGCAAGGCGGGCTGTACGAAAAATGACAAAGGCGGTGATGGAATGTAAAAGAGGCGATGATATGCGTACCGCCCATTCAACGTCCCCAAAGAGCGATGTTGTTGTCCAGATAACCCATGCGATAAGCGGGGGCTTAGTAAAATACCCCCAATCAAGCTCTTTTGACCACGCCCAATATTGCGCTTCATCCCCATGGAGTCCGAGAGGAGAGAGAAATAATGCCACAAGCCGAAAGGCCAGAAGGACTAGAATAAAAGAGATAGTCCATCTTTGATATGTGTTTGAAACAGTCACTAGCGGCCTATGCCGTTTATTGGCCTTAAAATAAACTCAATTTATGTGACATTAATATCCTGGTAACAAGAGTAGGTAATCAAGGCCCTATGGGACATGCATTAATATTTGACTCGGGTGTCGGCGGCCTTTCGGTTGTGACCGAAATTCGTAAACGCTTACCTGCGCTTCGCATGACTTATGTGGCTGACGATATGTTTAGGCCTTACGGCGAGAAGACCGAAGCCCAGCTCAAAACCCGCTTGCCGCGCTTGCTGTGGGAGCTGACAGAAACTATCCGTCCCGATATTATCGTTATGGCGTGCAACACGGCTTCGACAACTGCGTTATCAGAGATAAGGGCCGCTGTTGATATACCTGTCATCGGCGTTGTGCCTGCGATTAAACCTGCGGCTAAAATAAGTAAAACAAAAACAATTGCGGTTCTTGGCACGCCCGGCACGGTCAAGCGGCAATATGTAGACAGCCTTATTCAAGATTTTGCAAGCGACTGTGATGTGGTCCTAAAAGGGTCTGTGAATTTGGTTGATCTTGCCGAGAAGAAACTCTCAGGCGAGGCGGTAGATTTAAACGCGGTAAAGACAGAAATTGCGCCAATGTTTGCAGGTCGGCGCGGCGCAAGTATAGACGCGGTGGTTCTGGCCTGTACGCATTTTCCACTGCTCAAAGACGAGCTCAAAGCGAGCGTGACGCAATCGGTTCAGTGGATAGATAGCGGCGCGGCAATCGCAAAGCGCGTTGAAGAAGTTATGGCGGGTATAAAAACGTTAAGACCCGTTCAGTTAGGGCCAGAATCGGCGTTACTCATAGGCCCAGATACGTCGCCTGCGCGTATAAAAACATTCCATGATTTTGGGTTTACGCGGGTTGTCGGTTTATTGGCTTAAGCATCTAGATATCTAAAGTTATTTATTGTGGCTTTGCCTGAGTCGCCTGTTTTGAAAAACTCAGAGTGAATTAGATATTTTACGACTCAAAAGCAGATATTTTGGCATAATGTGCCTCCGATTCATCCTATGGCGTAAAATAACATATTAAATTCCTGCTAAGCTATATCATATTACCTTATGTAGTTAGAGGGGTGGTTTTAAACGTCTCTATCTTCGTATATCGCACTTAAAACTGGCTTCTGGCAAAACGGGGGTCTGCAAAATGGTTCTGGTTCTGCAATCAGTGATAAACAACATATAGGATAATGAATGTCTGCTATTTTACACCTCGCCATTCCCGCTGGAGATCTTTCCGTCACAGTAAAGTTTTATACCGATGTTCTCGGTTGTACTCTTGGTAACAGTGAAGAAGGCCGCTGGGTTGATGTTGATTTTTGGGGCAATGAATTGACGCTTCATCAAAGCGAAGAGAAGTTGCCGACTGTCCGTCATGACGTAGAAATGGGCGCCGTGCTTGTTCCGCATTTCGGCATTCATTTAACTCAAGAGGAATTTGACGGCGTTAAAGACCGTATTGCTGCGGCAGGCCTTGAGTATATTGATAAGCCTTACCGCCGTTTCGAAGGCAATAAATATGAGCAAGAAACTTTCTTTATCTCTGACCCGAATAATAATGTGCTTGAGATAAAATCCATGGTGAACCCTGAATTCCTATTCTCTTAAATTCCTATTGGAAGCTCGGTCAGCGCAGTTAGTTAATGCGTTAATTGCTTATAGAGAACATAGAGTACGGCGAGCACGACAAAGGCGATAATTGTAAACAGGCCGAATTTTTCTTTCATGAAAGCTTCAGCCTCATTACCAAATTTCTTGATAATAAAACCGATAAGAAAGAACTGTCCAAAGCGAGCAGGGATGCTCGCCAGAATGAAGACCCCAAGGTTAATCTTCATCGCGCCGGATAATATTGTAATCACCTTATAGGGAAAAGGCGTTAAGCCAGCCCCGAAAACAGCCAATGCGCCATGTTCATTAACGAATGCCCTGAACTTATCCGCCGTTTCTAATTTGCCTAGTTTTTCAAGCAAGGGCAGGGCAAAGGCATCATATGCAAACCAGCCCAGAGCATAACCAACAAGGCCGCCTAAAATTGAGCAGACGGCACAAATCGTTGCGTAGCGCCATATTTTACTATGATCTGCTTGCATCATTGCCGAAGCCATCATCGCGGTTGGGATTGGGAAAATTATACTTTCAATGAAGGCGATGAATCCCAACAAAGGTACCGCTTGCTTATGACGTGCGAGTGCCTTGGTGTTTTCATACAAGGTGTCGAGGAATGCGAGATGGCCTTTCATAGGAATGTTCTATGCGCAAAGCCCTAAGGCATAATTAAGGCGAAACTCTATAAATGCAAAAAACCCTGAAAAACACTATAGTCTTTTTAAAAGCACTGCTCTATAGCGCGTGTTCCTTGGTACGCGGGTGTGGCGGAATTGGTAGACGCGCGGGATTCAAAATCCCGTTCCTCGCGGAGTGTCGGTTCGATTCCGACCACCCGTACCATTGAAGATTTTCAAATAATATCACCAAATTCGTAAGTCGGTAATTCGGTGTGTGTAACCTTTAGGCTAGGTGACGCGTAGCAATATGATTGAAGCGACAGTTCAGACCAAACTTGGCTGAGTAAGACCCGCTAAGATGAGGCGTTGAAACTGCGTATTCTAATTGATGAGAAATAAAAAAGCCCCCTCTTGAAAAGAGGAGGCTAATTTAAGTTCATTTTTTAGGTTTTAATCAAAGGATTTAATTTCCACCGATCCGTGCCTGTAGTCTAACAACAGCAGCATCACCAGATAACGCTCCAGAGAGACCCATAGACCAGTTGTCACTTGTGTTGCCACGCATTTGGATACCGCCGCCAAATCCAACTTCGCTTCCGCCGTAACCATCATCATATAATGAAACACCACCAGCGATACTCCAGGTCTCATCCGATCCAAGATAGAGATCAGGAATAGAGGCTATAGCCGATGTGCCTTCTCTTACGTCTTGCAAACCTTCTGAGACGGTAGAGATTGCTGCTGCATTAAGCTGAGTATTTGTTCTGTTGATATCAATCTCATTTGAGTTTGTTGCAATATTGTTCGCATTTGTAGCAATACCAACTGCATTTGTGGCGATGCCCGCAGTGTTTGCGGCAACAACAGCATTTGTAGCCACAAGACCTGCAGCGTTTGTTGCAATGTCAGCTACATTTACGGCGATGCCTGCAGTGTTTGATGCAACAACAGTATTGGTTGTAGCAATGTCTGCAGCATTTGTTGCAATGCCTGTTGTATTTGTTGCGACAGCCGCATTCGTTGTAGCAATGTCTGCGGTATTTGTAGCAATGCCTGCAGTGTTAGTCGCGATGTCTGTAGTGTTTGTTGCAATATCCGCAGTATTCGTCGCGATGCCTGCAGTGTTTGTTGCAATATCCGCAGTATTTGTCGCGATGCCTGCAGTGTTTGTTGCAATGTCCGCAGTATTCGTCGCGATGCCCGCAGTGTTTGTTGCAATGTCCGCAGTATTCGTCGCGATGCCCGCAGTGTTTGTTGCAATGTCTGCAGTGTTCGTCGCAATGTCCGCTGTGTTTGTTGCAAT
>JALZWM010000014.1 GCA_023300105.1 Hellea sp. | reverse complement strand
AGGCGCGCGACCAAATCAGGGTCAATCGGCGTGGCCACCTCTATGGTTTGTGGTTCTGCATTTTCCAATTCTGTCAAACGTGATTTAATCCCTGAGAGATCAACTTTCGGCGTAGATGTTTTCGCATCTCGATTTTTTATATCTTTTTGTAAATCTTGCTGAAGACGCGCAAGTTGATCTTTGAGGGCTTTATTATCTGATAACGTCGTTTCAATTTGGGTCTTGAGCGGAAAAAGATTTGGCGGAGAGGGCGCGGTGAATTTAGAGATGAGACCACCTCCACCTGCGCCCAGTAACGCGGCAATGAGTGTCGCCACTCCTAAAGTTTTATATCCAACAGAACGGCGAGGTTCGTCAGATCCATTTATAGGCTTGTCGTCAAGTTCAGGCAAAACCTCTGAGTCTATTTCGTCTGCTAGCGTGTCTATGTCTGTTTCATCAATCATGACCTACCTTACACTGCGCCCAAAGGCCTAAGCAAGGCTAGCATCGCAGTCTCGTTTGGAGCGGCCGCAATGCGGCGGGATTGGCACCGCAAATTATAGCCTGTAATATCAAGGGCGGCATCCGTGGCCGAACTAATTGATAAAAGCGTTACCCCCGCCAAATTAGGCCTAAAGCCTGCCAATGTCTGCGCGGCTAAGGGCGAATATAGCGAAATGTAAGTCAGGTTTGAGAGGTCAATATTTGGAAGCTGTGAGGTGGGGCTAGATTGATAATATAAATCACGCCGCGCTGTATAACCTGCCGCGCGTAAATCCTGTGTTATACTGCCCCGCACATGTTTACCCGCGCAGTGAACGATAGATGTTCCTTTTGGAAAATTAGATTTAATAATCTGTGTCACATCCTTAGACGTTCCGCCCGCTGAGATAACCGAGGCGAAGCCCGCGCTATTGGCTTGGGCCGCCGTCTCATCACCAACGGTGACAACGTGCCAATCGCGGCGTTTGGTAAATTCGCAAAACCAGCTCAATCCATTTTGAGAGGTAAAGACAAGCACATCATCCTTAGCAGGCTGTGGCGGCATATGAGGCGCAGGCATAACTTTTAATAGCGGAGAGATAGCACAGCTTAGCCCAAGCTTTGCAAAATGCGCTGCACTTTTATGCGCGCCCGGCAAGGTGCGGGTTATCCATATGCGGTCTTTTGCCATTATACCTCGTCCCACAATATACGGCCGCCTATTTCAGCCTTGATGGCCCGGCCTAAACGTAGACCAAGGTCATGGGCGAGACCGCGCGTCGGTTTAGGTAAAAGTTCAGACTTTACGAATTTAAGCGCCCCATCCTTAGAAATCACTTCGCCGCGAAAGTGAAGTGCACTATCTTTGATTTCAGCCAAAGCTGCAATCGGGGTGCGGCACGAGCCATCTAGCGCCTGTAAAAATGCACGTTCAGCTGTGATCGCAAGCTCTGTGTCGTTATGGTTTAAAGAGCTAATCGCGGCTGCGGTTTGCGTATCGATTTTTCTAATCTCTATCCCAATCGCCCCTTGAGCCGGGGCGGGCAACATAACTTCGGGCGCAACAGCTTCTGTGATAACTTCTGACATGCCCAAACGGTTTAAGCCCGCACAAGCGAGGAATGTCGCGTCGAATTCTCCAGCCGCAACTTTATCTAGCCGCGTGCCGACATTGCCCCGCAAAAGTTTAAACTCAATATCAGGCCGTAAGGACAAAAGCTGCGCGCGGCGACGTATAGAGGCTGTGCCAATAACGGCGCCCTGTTTGAGGCTCGCAATAGCTGTAGAGTTCACAGAGATAAACGCATCCCTTGGGTCTTCACGCTTTAACACAGCGCCTATCATCAAACCTCTTTGATTAATTGTTGGAACATCCTTCATAGAGTGGACCGCCATATCAACGCGGCCATCCAATAAAGCTTCTTCAAGCTCTTTGGTGAATAGGCCTTTGCCGCCAAACTCTTTAAGATCGCCTTTGATTATATCGCCAGTTGTTTTGAAAATAATAATTTCAGTAGGGCACGGCAAAAGCCTTTGTACCAAACGCGCTTGATACAGCGCAAGGGGCGAGCCTCGTGTTCCGATTTTAAGTGGACTTCCCATTAGAGGGCACCATTGATTGTTATAAAACTAAGGCTTATGTGCATGTCATGCCTTTAACCGCTTTCAAATCCCCTGTCCAAAATAATGTCCAAAATAAAGCGCCTTTAGGTGTGAAGCCTTTAATTTCAGAACCCCTCATCTTAGGCATCGAATCCAGCTGTGACGAAACAGCGGCTTCAGTTCTCAAACGCAACAAAGATGGTTCTGTTCAAATCCTTTCCTCTATTGTCGCGAGCCAAGACGAAGAACATGCCCCCTTCGGCGGCGTTGTTCCCGAAATTGCCGCGCGCGCGCATATGCAAAAGCTCGATATAATTATCGAGCGCGCCGTAACAGAGGCTGACGTCGATTATAAAGATTTATCTGCCGTTGCCGCCACCTCAGGCCCGGGGCTTATTGGCGGCGTGATCACGGGCCTCTTAAGCGCTAAGGGCCTCGCGATGTCATTGGATATCCCCCTTATCGCAATCAATCATTTGGAGGGCCATGCTCTCTCCCCGCGCCTTGCTGGAGCATGTGAGTTTCCTTATCTCCTGCTCCTTATATCAGGCGGGCATACGCAGCTCTTATCCGTCAAAGGCCTTGGTGATTATCAACGCCTTGGAAGTACAGTCGATGATGCGGCAGGCGAAGCTTTTGACAAAACCGCCAAAGTCATGGGCCTTGGCTTCCCAGGCGGCCCAAATGTTGAACGCACAGCCCAAAAGGGTAATCCAAAAGCCGTAGCGCTGCCGAGGCCATTTAAAGGTAAAGACCATGCAGATTTTTCCTTTGCAGGCTTGAAAACTGCCGTCGCGCGGGCTTATGACGCGAGCGAGAAAACGCCCTTAGCCAAAGCAGATATTGCCGCCTCATTCCAACAAGCCGTGTGTGATGTCCTCACGGAGCGTACAGGTAAAGCCATGACGATGTTTCGCAAGGAAGCGGGGAGTGGCCCACAACGGTTTGTCATAGCGGGGGGCGTTGCCTCTAACACCCAAATACGGACCGCTTTAGATAAACTTTGCGCAGAGAATAATTTCACGCTTCTTGCGCCACCTTTAAAATACTGCACAGATAATGCTGCCATGATTGCGCTTGCGGGAGCTGAACATTATATGCGCGCGAACTTCGATAGCTATGACGTTAAAGCCCGTCCGCGTTGGCCGTTAGATGCAGTCTCCGCAAAAAATAATCCTGCGAGCGGCTTTGGTAAGAGAGGTCCTAAATCATGAGTCGTTATCAAAATATTGGCGTCATTGGCGGCGGGGCATGGGGGACAGCCCTTGCGCAAACATTAGCCGCCGCAGGGCGTGATGTAACGCTTTGGACCTTTGAAGAAGACTGCGCAAAGGCCATCAATGATATGCGTGAGAATACGCTTTATCTTAAAGGCGTTAAGCTCAACCAACGCATCAAGGCCACAACGCAAATAACGCAACTTACTGAGCTTGATGCCGTATTATCCGTCGCCCCTGCCCAGCACACACGAAAAATTCTGGAAAGCTTTGCACCGCAAATGCGTCCCAACATGCCAATTGTGCTCTGTTCAAAAGGTATAGAGATTTCCAGTCAAAAATTCATGTCTGATGTGCTGTCAGAAGTCGCGCCTACCGCCATTCCTGCAGTGCTGTCTGGGCCAAGTTTTGCCATTGATGTCGCGAAAGGATTGCCGACGGCTGTGACTCTCGCCTGCGAAGACGAAGCTGTTGGTAAGGCCCTTGTCAAAGCCATCGCCGCCCCGACCTTTCGGCCCTATCTGGCTAATGATGTCTTGGGCGCAGAAATTGGCGGCGCTGTTAAAAATGTGCTCGCCATAGCCTGCGGTCTTGTTCTTGGTAAAGGCCTTGGACGCTCTGCTCATGCTGCCATTATTGCGCGCGGCTTTGCTGAAATGACACGTCTTGGAACCGCGCTTGGCTGTCAGCCTGAAACCCTCACGGGGCTCTGCGGTTTGGGCGATCTCGTTTTAACATGCTCATCCGAACAATCACGCAATATGTCTTGCGGTCTTGCGTTAGGACAAGGGCAGTCCTTAACGGATATTATGGCGGCGCGGACCTCAGTAACCGAAGGCGTCGCAACCGCCCCCGCCCTAAAAGACATCGCGACGAACCTAAATGTGGATATGCCAATTTGTACGGCTATGGCCGATATTTTATCCGGCGATCTTGATGTCGATAGCGCGATTATTCAACTGCTTGCCCGTGAACATAAAAGCGAGACTTAAATGGAATACCTTATTTACGCCGAAGACAAAAACGATAGCTTACACATCCGTCAGGCCAATCGCGCTGAACATCTCGCGTGGCTAAAAGCGCCCAGCGCGGTGAAACTATTAGCCGCTGGCCCTTGGCTTGATGACGAAGGTGTTATGCGCGGCAGCCTCTTAATCGTTGAAGCCGATAGCAAAGATACTGTGCTGGAATGGCTCTCCCATGATCCTTATAAAGCGGCGGGCCTGACAGGCTCAATCACCGTAAAAGCCTATAAATGGGTTATTGGCCGTCCCTAGGCTTTAAGCGCATGACACAAAACCGCTGGCTTTATCCACTGCTTCTGACCGTTCTTCTCAATGCTATTGGATACGGCATGATTGGCCCCGTGATGCCCGATCTTTTAGTCGAGATTACCGGCAACAGCGCCGTTGAAGCCGCGGGTTATGCAGGGCAGCTCTTATTCATTTTTGCATTTTTTCAATTTCTCTGCCTGCCATTTTTTGGATATTTATCAGACCGCATCGGCCGCCGACCTGTCATCCTCTTAGCCATTACAGCGATCATATTTGACTACATTCTTATGGCCACCACACAGTCCATGCTGGGCCTTTATATAGGCCGCGCTATTGCCGGCGCATTTGGCGCTGCAAGCATGACTTCACGCGCCTATGTTAGTGACATTTATAAAGGCGATGACCGCGCTAAATATTTTGGCTATATCGGGGTTTGCCTTGCTACGGGCATGATGATGGGGCCTGTCCTGGGCGGCGCGGCAGCGGAGATATCAACGCGCATGCCCTTTATTATTTCGGCGGGCCTATCGGCCATAAACCTCGTTCTGGCATTTCTATTTTTAAAAGAAAGCCGTCAAGCATCGCCAGAAACAGCCAAGCCCTTTTCGTGGGCGAAGAGCAACCCTCTTGGCGTTTTCCAAAAGCTATTTCAAAAGAGCGATTTCAGACCTTACCTCATTGTCTTTACGCTGATAATTTTAGCACATACATCATATATTACGGTCTTTTCTTTTGTCACAATGGAGAAGTTTGATTGGTCTCCCTTGGACTTTGGACTGTGCTTAATGGCCTTTGGAATTGCAGGTCTTATCGGGCAGGGTTTTTTAATAGAGCGCGCGGTCAAAACTTTGGGGCTTGATAAATCGATCTTCTACGGTGTGATATTTTATCTTATTGGCTTTCTCTTAATCGGTTTTGCGAACCACCCCATCTGGATTTACATCGCCGTGCCTGTTGCCGCGATTGCAGGTATATTCGGCGCGACGATAGTGACGAAAATTACAAAATTAGTCGACGGTGATAATCAAGGCGAAATTCAAGGAATTATAGGATCTGCAAGCGGGCTCATGTTGATGATCGGCCCCCTATTCATGGCAGAAATATTTACGTTTACAACGCTGGCAAAGTGGCCAATTCCTCAAGCGATAAAAAACGGGTCACCTTTTTTATTCGGCGGCGCCCTATCTATTATATGCCTCGCGATATTATCGAAGGCCTTTAAGCGGCCACCTCAAGAGGCGCCGTCTGCATAACCTGCGCCGCTATGGGAAGAATGACTTCGACCTCAGTTCCGACATCTAAGTCCGTATTGATAATGAGTCTGCCGCCTAAGCGCATCGCTTCAATATTGGTTACGCTAAGGCCTATACCCAAACCGTCATAGCTCCGCGTCATACCGGTATCTTTCTGGGTGAAAGGCTCCAATAATTCTTCTAAGTTTTCACCTCTCATCCCAATACCTGTATCTTTGATTTTCATGGAGAAATAATTCTCATCCTCCGCCCTTGAAAATATGACAGATACATGGCCTTCGGACGTAAATTTCACAGCATTTGAGAGTATATTGACTAAAATTTTCTCGAGGGCTTTCTTGTCCGTATGAACAGATAAAGGGAATCCTTTTTCAGCTTTGGCAGAAAACCTTATACCTTTTTTATGCGCTTCATCCCCATAGTCTTTTAAAATAGGTTTTGCAATTTTCACGGGGCTTAAATCTTCGGTATATTCCGGCCCCGCATCCTCACCCTTCGACAAGACAAGAACATTATCTAGCATTTGCAATAATGTATTTCCGCCCATGACGATGAGCGACAGAAGATTACTGTCGGTACGGTCTTGCGATTTTGCTTTTAACAACTCAGCCACGGGAATGATAGAATTTAAAGGCGTTCGAATTTCATGACTCATCACTGATAAGAAGTTAGATTTCGCTTTTTCCGACGCCAACGCTTTATCCCGTGAAACAGCAAGTTCCCCGTTCATAATTTCGAGTGTCTTGTTCATCATTTTTTGTTTTCTGACGCCGTAAACTAAAAGCCCCACCATAATCGCAGCCAAAGTCAATAAGCCCATAGATATCCGATTAAGATTTTTCTCTCGGTCAATAATCGTATCTTTAAGCGCGCTCGCGTTCGCAGCATGTTCTAGCTTTTGAGTCGCAACCCGTTGTGAAATGGCAATACGGTCGGCGGCCTTTTTACGGTCTTGGAACTGGGCAGAACTTATTCTTTCGATAGATCTTTCAGAATATTGTTTTTTAAGCCTCAGAGCTGTTTTGTAGTCCCCGCGCATCTCAGCTATTTGAGATTTTACATTGATTATTGATAGCTGAAACAAG
>JALZWM010000013.1 GCA_023300105.1 Hellea sp. | reverse complement strand
GCTGCACCGTAATATCGGAAAGTTCACGATTGCCTTAATAGCGCTCCACATCGGCGCAGCGCTTAAACACCAATTCATCCATAAGGATGGATTGCTGGGACGGATGTTTCCGCGTGGATAAATTTTCAATAGCGAATGCGGCTGTTGAAATACAGAAAATGATACGCTTGGGTCTCGCGGGTAAACTGGATGAAAATAACATAGATGATGCCCTATCTTGCATGCAGTCTATTCCTGAAGATGTTTACAGGAATGAAATCGTCCTAAGTTTTTCAATTTCTGGATTGAGAAAGTATATAGGTGATGCAGATATTAGAGAACGGGATGCCCAATATGACGATTACCGCAGAAATGAGCTCAAGCAATATTTATTTGAAATTGACCAAATTATCCAAAAATATAGTTGATTTAAATTGGCGATCCCAGGTGGATTTGAACCACCGGCCTCAAGATTAGGAATCTTGCGCTCTATCCAACTGAGCTATGGGATCTGTTGATTTAGCCGAGATTCGACCTCGGGCTTTAAATCTGCCACAATGGGGTAATGGTCAATGTTTTACATAAAAAAATAAAAGGACTGTCGCGCGGTTTAGCTGTGATGGCGGGGGCTATTTTCATTAGCGGCGCAGGGCTCGGACATCCGCCTGAACTCGCGCGCGGGGAAACGGGCAAAGTAAGCTCTGTTTTAGACGGTGATACGCTTTATTTGGAAGGCGGTCTAAAAGTGCGGCTCTCTGGGGTGCAGGCGCCTAAGCTCCCTTTAGGACGTAAGGGATTTAAGGCATGGCCCATGGGGAACGAGTCGAAATCCGCGCTGACTGTTTTGACAAAGGGGCAAAAAATTGGCCTCTATTACGGCGGGGAAAGACGCGACCGCTATGATAGGGCGCTCGCGCAAGTCTTCACTCTGAAAGCTGATGGTAAGCCTGATCTTTGGGTTCAAGAAGAGATGGTGCGTCTTGGTATGGCCCGTGTTTATACATGGGCAGATACGTCTCAGGACTCGGGGCGTCTTTACGCGGCAGAGCGAGAAGCGCGCGAGGCTGGGCGCGGTATTTGGAGTGAGGCGTATTACGATGTCCGTAGCCCTGCGCCAAATATACTCGCGCAAGATGTCGACAGCTTTCAACTTATCGAGGGTATTATTACCTCCACTGCGGATGTGCGTGGACGGGTCTATTTGAATTTTGGCTCAGATTATAAAACAGACTTTACCATCGCCATTGCCAAGCGGGACCGCAAACGCTTCAAACGCGCAGGTTTAGACCCCGTATCATTAGAAGGCGCGCGTGTGCGTGTTAGAGGCTGGGTAGAGCTTATGAACGGCCCAATGATCTGGCTTGACCATCCAGAACGTTTGGAAGTTTTAGATTAAGGCCACCTAAAATTATCTTTGGGTATAGACGGCACATTGCGCTGTTTCAGGCAGTAAAACTTCAGAGGCGATAGGGCTATCGGGGCTTGATTCATGACGGACCAACCAGCACTGACGTCCGTTACTCAGCAAGCGGTAGTTCAGATTAGCCGTCGGTAATTTGCGAATTTTAGATTCATAATCTCTAGCCCGCCGCCTTACAACCAAGACAGGACTTTGAGTGAGCGTATCAGGGTCAGCGATGACAAAGCGCCCTGAATTTTGGCGTACGAAAATACGAATAGCTTCACGAACTTCAGAGCGATCCGCGTTTAGAAGAACGGCATCTGCGCGCTGAGATAACGTATCAGGCGTAGCGGCGCAGGATACGCCAGCCGAACTTAGCATGAAAAGGGCGAGAATTTTGGCAATGAATTTCATTACTTATTATCTAAATCAAGTCGCCCAAATTCCAAATCAAATGATTTCATACGCGGATGTTGGTACAGCATGTCTTCTTGGCTCACACCTGTGATTTTGCTTGAGGACACATCTGTCTTCACAGCAGCGGTTACCGCCGGATTGCATGTTCCTGTCTCTGCAAAATTGAGTGCGGAGGCAAGTTGGGCTTCATTCGTGTCACCCAAAGGCGTGCTCAAATCGTCGTTAACGGAACACCCTGTGATAACAGGGCCTGCGCTACCCGTCATTTCACCGGGGGCAAAACCTCCATCATAATCACCAAAGCCAACAGCGTTCACACCGCGAAAATGTAAAGGAACAAAGGTCGTCCCGCAGTTGTCGGTCGGAATCTGACCAGTTGCTTTGCCGCAAGTGCGGGTCCCAATTTGGATGGCTTCAACGCCAATTCCGTTCAGGGCATTCAAAATAGCTTCTGATGCAGAGCAGGAACGATCAGTTGTTAGGATAAAGACACGGTTCAAATTGACAGTTGGAAGGTCTCGTCCTGGCGTCACATCATCCGTAAATCCAAGTGTTTCACTTTGAAATAAAATCGGTGTTTCACGTTGTCCCGTGAGTGGGTTTCTGCCGGGATCACGGCTATTATATTCTTGTGAATAAAATACACGATTAGAACTTTGTGTTCCCGCAATCATATAGCCAAGCTGGGCTGATAAAAAGAGCAACCCGCCCCCATTATATCGTAAATCTAAAACCAAATCATCAATTTGTGCATCTGAAAAAGTTTCAAAGGCGTCAATAAGTTGCGCTTCGCCTGTGCGAGGGCCAAAGCTGTTATAGTGTAAATAGCCAACATTGCGCTCGCCTTGCGGGATGACTTCGACAAGGTTCACCGGATCAACGGCCAGAGAGGTCGATTCTATTGTAATATCTGCTTCGGTTCCATCAGGATATTGTAATCCGAAAACATGAGAGCTACCCACGCTTTCAGGGAAAAGGCCTGCTACAATTGTATCAATATCTTCATTACTTGTCGCATTAACAAAGTCCGCACCATCAATCGTTAGAATGCGGGCCCCGCGTGTGAGGCCCCCATTTTCGGCAGGACTGCCTGCTTGAGTGAAGGCAATACGCCAATCGCGTGGAATTTGATTGCTAAGGACGCTAAACTCAGCGCCATAACCAAAAGTCGGCGTACCAGATGCGCGCGCTTCAAAATCTTCTGTTGGTTGCAGGAAGGAGAAGCGATCTGTTGGAGGTGAAACAAGAAGGTCATCAAAATAGGCCTCTACATTTGTAAAGCCGTTAGGGTCACGGTCTGTAACCTGATCAAAAAATAGGTAAGTCTCATTCATCCAAGACCGAAGCCAAAATAATTCGTGTGCAAGTTCGCCTTGCTGATCTGCACGCCTATTCCCGTTCAAATCGGTATCTGTACGCACGGTCTGACATAATGCGCGTAATTCAGATGATGGCGGAAATTCATTGGCGACGAAATTAGGTACAGATGGCGCTTGTGAAACTGGAGGGGCCGCTGAGATGGGCTGCGCTGGCGGCGTTGAACTGGCTGAGCTTCCCCCGCCTCCGCAAGCTGTAAGCACAGAAAATGCGATGAGGCACGTGGATGAGATTAAGAAGTTTTTACAAATCTGCGCCATATCGTGGGTCCCAATTTTTTTTACAACTTATTCCTTTAACGTATGGTTGTAAAGTGCGCAGGACATCACGTTTTTATTACGCCTATGAGTTGACTACTGTTAGTTGACTAGGATGTATAAAAAAAGCCTCTGCCAAAGACAGAGGCCATGAGTTTTAATTATAATAAAATTACGCGGCGGCTGTCGACTCGCCATTATCACTTTCGGAACCCTCAGCATCCTTAGCGGCTTTTGCAGCTTGGCGCGTGCGAGCAGTCGTTAAGATTTCCAAAACTTCGTCTAGAGCGATACCTCTGTCTACTTTTTTAATCGCCGCCACTTCACGGACCATACGGTCAATCGCGCGCTCATAAAGTTGACGTTCGGAATAGCTTTGATCAGGCTGTGCATCTGTTCTGTGAAGGTCACGGACGACTTCTGATACAAGGATAAGGTCGCCAGAGTTAATCTTGGCTTCGTATTCTTGAGCGCGGCGGCTCCACATAGTCCGTTTGATACGGGCGCGGCCTTTGAGTGTCGTGAAAGAATCTTTCAAAATGAGTTCATTAGAAAGCGCGCGCA
The DNA here is from genome assembly GCA_023300105.1 of Hellea sp. Classification (GTDB taxonomy): domain Bacteria; phylum Pseudomonadota; class Alphaproteobacteria; order Caulobacterales; family Maricaulaceae; genus Hellea. Next base: position 9,033 of record JALZWM010000013.1, on the reverse strand, counting down.
TACCTGCAGCTTCAGCTTTAAAGGTCGGAACTCGTAATGTCATTTTGTCTTGTTCAAAAATAACAACATAAAGTTCGACTTCTATCTCAGCAATGGTTTCTTTCTCAACGCCAGTCACTTTACCAACGCCGTGAGCGGGATAGACAATATGCTGTCCTGCTTTAAATGCTTTTTTATTAGATTTTTTTGCGGAAGCTGCTTTGCTTGACGACTTTTTAGGTGTTGCCATATTTAGAGGCCCTTTTCATTTGTAAATCTAAAGATAAACATGATGTATAAACAAACAAACGGCGCAGATTTTTAGGTCCGCACCGTACTCATTAAAATTATCATTTCACAAAAAAGACCAAAAATCCAGTCATATAGAGGATTTTTAGAACTTAACGACTCGAAAAGCGTCTTTAATCGCCAGTTCCAGGGGCTTCACTGAAGTATTTTTCAAATTTTCCTGTTTCGGACTCATATTTCAAATGATCTGCAGGCGGATCTTTTTTAAGTGTTATGACCGGCCATACTTCTGCATATTTAGTGTTAATCGCGAGCCACTTGCCATCTGGATCATCTTCCGTGTCAGGTGTAATCGCATCTACAGGGCATTCAGGTTCGCAAACACCACAATCAATACATTCTTCAGGATGAATGACGAGCATGTTCTCGCCTTCATAGAAACAATCTACAGGACAGACTTCCACGCAATCCATGAATTTACATTTTATACATTCGTCTTTGACGATATAAGTCATTGCGTGGTCCTTTGCTTTAGGGGCGATTTGGCGTCTCTAAGCTCACTTGTCAACAGGTGGTACAGCCTTTGTGCTTCTGGGGCAGGGCCTCTTCGCGTTCCAGCTGAAACCATCTCTATGTTTATAAGCTCCTTGCCGCGCATGAAGGTTACAGATTGTCCTGTCCTAATAATCTGGTGAGGCTTCTTGACGCGAATAGTTTCTCCGCAACGTGTTAGCCTAACACGCCCAGAGGAAATAAGTTTTGTTGCTAAGCTTCGAGATTTGACCATCCTGCTTCGGAAGAGCCAAATATCAAGTCTGCATTCATCGGAGTCGTCGTTATTCAATCTCGTCTCTAGTCTTTCTTAATGCCTTGAAGGGCCGCTAAAGCCGCAAAAGGAGAGTTCTCTAACTTTGGAGCGCGTTTGGACGGGCCCGCTTTGAAATCTTGAGATTTATTAGGTTTCGTGAACTTTTTCTTCTGGTCGCGTTTCCCTTTAGTCTGATTGCCACGGAAAGCAGGCTTCTTTTTAGGCGGGAGAAGCCAAAACTCATTGTTTTCAATCTCGACGGTACTACCGTCTTCTTTGGTTTCTCGGTGATTATAGATGTTAAGTGGTTTAGGCGGTTTTTTGTTGAAAGTTGGAGATTGTTTGACCTTCTTAGGAGGGGTGTTTGCGGCCTCAGCTGGTTTTGCGTCATTGCGTTCTGGCGTAACATTCGGAGCTGCCGCATTAGCTTCAGTTGTAGGTATTGTAGAGGCCGGTTCTTGTGGTTCCTCTTGAGCTTGCTTTGGAGCTTGGTTTGGAGATGGAGTCGCCTCCGCCTCTTCTTTCACGGCGTCTTGGGCTGCCGCCGCTTCAGCTATTTCGGACAAAGACGGGTATTTGGATAAATCTCGCGTTTCCTGCACAAAACCAAGTGATAATAACACACCTTTGATTTCATCGTAACTACATCCCATTATGGCTAGCATTTCTTGCATGACCTGAAAGCCTTTTCCGCGTTTGGCAGCTCTGTTTTGTTCCCCGGCTTGACGAATTTGAAGGCTTAGGCGATTTAAAATATCAAAACGTGCAATCCGCGGTCCAACGGCATGATAACCTGCGGCGGCTAAAGCTTGTTGGGAGAAGTTTTTGCTGGCGAAATCGCCTTCATTTGGAATTGACGTCACACCTGCAAAAGGAATGAAGGGCATCTGATCACCGCCGGCGCCGTATGATGTTAGCAGGCTTAAAAATAAAGCCGCCTTTGGTTTCATAAGGTCTCTTATATATATGTCATATTGGCCGAACTGAACATTCGCTTCACGAAGTTGACGCCTTGAGCGTTGATCTAGTTCTTTTAACGCTTTCCAATGATCTTTACGCTCGACGGACCCATGATTTTCGAAAAGTATATAGGCGAATCCGCGTGCTTCGGGCGTGGTGCTGGACCGTTCTTGAATGGCCTTTAATTCGTAGAGAGGGGCAAGATGTTTAACAGATTCAGCTTTGAGAAAGTCCCGCATACGGTTTTCTGCTAAGGTTTTGAGGTTGTCATTACCATATTCTGCGCCAACGAGCTCGGCATCAGGGTTCATGGCTGTTCCGCCAGAGGCGATTTTACCAATTACTTTGCCTCCCCATAAAATATGACCTCGATTAGATAAGGTAAAAATGTCATGCGTTCCGCCGCAAAGGCTCGTAAGTAGTCTATTGACTTCTGGTCCAACAACCTTTTCCGCCGCGGCTTTTAAAGCCTTGGCTTCTAATTCAGAGCCGCTGGCCGTGAGCGTGAATTTTAGTCCGTCTAGCTGACCAATGAGTTGGTCATCAACTAGAACGTCTCCATTATCTTTTATTGTTGCATTCATATAAGCTTCGGCCCCTATGCCTTTTAGCAGTAGACTTGTCCTGCGGTCTACGAATCTCTCGATGAGGGCTTCGTGTAGCGCATCTGATAGACGGTCTTCAACTTCCCTAGCTGTGTTAATCCAGCTTTTTGCGTGTTTCACCCAATTTGTTTTACTAACGCAATATGTCCATGTACGGATATGCGCTAACTTTGAGGACAATATGTCCACGCCTCCGCTCGTGTCGTCAAGGCGGGATATGTGTTTATTCAAAAAATCATCGGGTAATTTCCCGCCATGGGCGACTAACATTCCATAGATGTCCTGTAATATGCGTACGTGGGCATCAATCGTAAGGTTTCGAAAGTCAGGGATTTGGCAAACGTCCCATAATTGCTTCACATCTGATGGCATAATGATTCTATCTACGACCTCATCAATTGCTATCATACGCTCATATGCGGCTTCATCATCCGCGCCTTTAATGCGGCGAAGACGTTTATGCTTGCGCGGCGTGTATAGGGTGTCTGACAGCGTATCTAAGGACGAAAAATCAAGGGCAGAATTCCGCCACTCTGCATAATGTAGTGGTTCAAACTCGTGGTGCTCTACACGCTGGATAAGTTCATCATCCATAGGAAGGCAATCTCCGGTCGTCCCAAAAGTCCCATCATTGCGAAAGCGCCCCGCGCGTCCCGCGATTTGTGCCGCTTCCATTGCGGTGAGCATACGGCGGCGGCGTCCATCAAATTTATCCAAGGCTGCAAAGGCGACATGATCTGTATCAAGGTTAAGGCCCATGCCGACAGCGTCAGTCGCAACAAGAAAGTCTACATCTCCGTTTTGAAAAAGTTCGGCTTGGGCGTTTCGCGTACGTGGTGATAACCCGCCCATGACAACGGCTGCGCCGCCGCGAAACCGTCTTATCAATTCTGCAAGCGCATAAACCTCGGCGCTGGAGAAGGCGACAATAACAGAGCGTTTGGGTAGACGTGTTAATTTTGTGCGCCCTGCATAGCTTAAGGTCGAGAAGCGCTCGCGGTGTTCAAACCTAATTTTCGGAACTAAAGCTTGAAGGACATGGCGTGCGGTTTCGGCGCCCAGTAATAATGTTTCTTCAAACCCGCGTGCATGTAAAACGCGGTCCGTGAAAATATGACCCCGTTCATGATTAGCCATAAGTTGAACTTCATCGACAGCTAAAAAAGCAAATTTGCGTTCCATAGGCATTGCTTCGACTGTGCAGACGAAATAATTGGCTTTGGGAGGAATTATTTTTTCTTCGCCCGTAATCAGCGCACATTGAGCGTAACCTTTTTGCAAAACAATACGGTCGTAAATTTCGCGGGCGAGTAAACGTAGAGGTAATCCAATGACGCCTGAGCTGCGCGCGAGCATGCGTTCTACGGCGTAATGGGTTTTGCCGGTATTTGTCGGGCCTAAAATAGCCGTAACTGTCGCTGGATTTAAGGGGAACACCATAGGTTATAGTGAACATCACGCGCCCGAATATCAACATTAATATGTACGGTAATATGTACGGGTACTCTTTTAAATTATGTGCAATTTTGTGCCGCAAACTATATTTTAAAGGTTTGGCTTTATACATCTTCAAATGAGCCAGAAAACTGGCCTGTAACGAATGGTGAATAATATGGCGATAGCGCCGAAGCTTCAGCTCAAGCAGGGTCAATCCCTGGTCATGACGCCGCAATTGCAGCAGGCGATCAAGATGCTGCAATTATCAAACATTGAACTCTCGGCTTTTGTCGATGAGCAGCTTGAGAGCAATCCTTTGCTTGAACGCGGGACAGGTGACGAAAACCGGCGTGGTGAAGCATTTGAAGTGTCTGAGACAGCGACATCTAGTGATGTTACATTTGATACACCTGCCGCAACGGCGGCAGACCTTGACGCGCCTGATCATGCGATTGCGCCTGAGGCTACGGCAGCTGATGTCGGCGGGGCAGTAGATTGGTCCAAAGCGGGGTCAGGCGGTAGTTTTAATAGCAGCGGTGAATATGACGCGGTTGCCAATACGGCCGCAGAAATTAGCTTATTGGATCATTTGACAGAGCAGCTTTCTATGCTTGGACTTGTTGGAACTGAGCACCTTATTGCGCAGCACCTTATCGATCATGTTGATGAAAACGGATATTTACGTGCCTCACTTGAAGACATTGCTGAGAATCTTGGCGTTAGCCTTGCGCGTATTCAGTCACTGGTTACACAGCTTCAGACATTTGAACCTACGGGTGTTTTTGCGCGGAATTTGCGCGAATGTCTTACCCTGCAGCTGCGTGAGAAAAATGCTTTAGACGTGCCGATGCAAGCTCTGCTTGATAATTTAGAATTACTAGCCAAACACGACCTTAGCAAACTTATGAAGCTTTGCGGTGTTGATAAAGAAGCCTTGATGGATTGTATCAAGCGCTTAAAGGCGCTCGCGCCGAAACCGGGTCTGGCTTATGGTGGAGATATGGCCGCGGCTGTTGCGCCTGATGTCTTTATTCGCGAAACGTCGAATGGCGGATGGGCTGTAGAACTTAATTCAGATACTTTGCCCCGCGTTTTGGTGGATAACCGTTATTACAATGAAGTTTGCGCAGTTGCGAAAGATGAAGAATCTAAAACATTCATGAGTGAATGCCATGCGAATGCTAATTGGCTTGTGAAATCACTCGACCAGCGGGCGCGGACAATCATGAAAGTGGCTAGTGAGATTGTGAAACAACAAGACGGTTTTTTTGCTTATGGTGTGGATTATATGCGTCCGTTAAACCTTAAAACGGTAGCTGACGCGATTGAAATGCACGAGAGCACAGTTAGCCGTGTTACGTCGAATAAATTTATGTCGACGCCTCGGGGCGTCTTTGAGCTTAAATATTTCTTCACGGCGAGTATTGGGGCTATTGACGGCGGGGAAGCGCATAGTTCCGAGGCCGTGCGCCATAAGATCAAAATTTTGATAGATGAAGAGACTGAAGGTCATGTGAAGTCGGATGATAAGCTTGTCATGTTACTACGCGCGCAAGGCATAGATATTGCCCGCAGAACCGTCGCAAAATATCGTGAAAGCATGGGTATACCTAGCAGCGTTGAACGCCGCAGGGTGTTTAAGCACGCAGTTTAATCTTTATATCACACCATGTGTTTCAAAGAAACGCCCGGTGTCCATGCCTTGATATAACGTCTATTTTATCGAATGTGTTGATAATTCGAGGCATGGGCACCGGGTAAAGCTGTGCTTTGCGTGGTGTGACTTACTTGGGTAATCTCGGAATAAAGCCGCTGGTTCTGTCCATATAGTTGCGATAAGCAGGTCGTTTTTTAAGTTGCCGTTCTAATAAATCACGGCCTGAAATTTTGGTGAGTAAAAATGTCATCATTAGCGGCGCAAAAATTGTCGCCCAGCCGTAAGGCGCTTGGCAGGCGACGAGCCAGATACCCCACCACATACAGGCATTGCCGAAATAATTGGGATGACGCGTATATTTCCACAGGCCCGTATCAAGGACAGGTTTATCTTCATAAGCCCCCGCGTAATCGGCGTGTTTCTTTTTAAAGGCTGTAAGCTGCGCATCACCAATAGCTTCGAAGAGGAAGCCTATGAGCCAGAGGGTTGCGCCGATGATGGAGAGAAGGCCTATTAGCGTAACAAATGTTCCACCAGTTTCTATGACGTTTACGCCGTCTATTATGCCCTTAGATTTGTTTTTCCCTACTATCAAACCCGTTGCCATGGCCACCCAAATCGGGGCGCTGACAATCATAATCAGTAAGCCTTGTCCAAAATACACCGTGAAAAGCGTACGAATACGCCACGTCATTTCGCTCATGCCTTTTTTCTCTGCGCGTTTACGCATAGCGACATAGCGAACGTCTTCACCGTGCCCAAGGTTGCGTTTGCCAAGATATAATGAGAGCCGAATGCCCCATAATATGGGCATAGCGGCTAGCAGGATTAAGTAAGGTGTTTTGACATCTACGAGATAAAGACAAACCACGCCGACGACTAAAAATCCAAAGCCCCAGAAAATGTCAATTAAGCTCGCGTCTTTTACGGCGACGCTAATCGTCCATAGCAGTATAAGGAGACCGAAGACGACCACTGCCGCATGAGAGAAATTCACTAATATATCTGAAACCATGACCCAACCTTTTCTAACGTCTTGGCATAATTACGATGCAGACGCAAAAGCGTTTGGTATGTGAGAGAAGTTTGACCTCGATCGTCATTCCGCTGCGAGCAAAGCTGGCCCGCAGCATGGGCCATTAAGTCCCGCGCCGTTCATCTAGAATGTCGACGAAGCTGTGGTTCACATCTCTATGTTCTGCCTCATCGGCGCGCACGGCTATAATCACGTCGCGAAGCTTCGCATCCTCACTTAGCTGCCAATAATCAATCGCGATTTGCGGTGCGGGGACATTCTCATGGGTGCCTGCATCGACCTCTTTGAGGTATTGCGTGTAACTAATCACAGCCTCTTCTTCGAAATAACCAACCACGCGGTGAGCGGTTCGCGGCGCGAAGAGATAGAGGAAGAAATAGCAATTATAAAAGACGAGCTGCACCGCCATGATTAAGAACCGTTCAAAGGCGTTGGGCTGCGCGATTTCGATAAAGGTCATCAGGTGCATACGCTCATTCTCGGCTTCATCGAGAAGCACCCGTATCCAGCCTTCATCATCGCGCATTTTACGTAGCGCAGTCAGATGTAACCAAAGCCCGCCGACCATGCCCGGAACCGCCGCGACTGTCTCAAGGACAACGGCGCGGTGACCGTAGCGCTTGGCGAAGAACTTATCGGCAAAGAAACGCAGGAAACGCACAAAGGCGTAAGCCACATTATCACTCTTGGTCGTTGGGGCTATATGTGAATCGAGCGCAATATCGTAATCCACATCTCGCGGCGCTGGGCGAGGTGTATGTTTTAGGTGGTCGTGCATGGCAGCCTCCGTTTGTCTCACCTTATATATAGGTAAGTCAGAACAGTTTAGGAGGTGCGGCGGTGACGCATGACGCTGCTTTATTGTCGCATTAGATGCGAACTAACTCCGACGCGCTTCATAAAGGGCTATCGCGGCGGCGGTTGCCACGTTGAGGCTTTCGGCTTGGCCGAGAACAGGCTGGCTCATCATTGGAATTTTGGCGAGTTGATCGCAAGTTTTACGCACGCGCTCGCGCAGGCCTGGACCTTCTGCGCCCATGACAATGACATGTTTGCCCTTCCCATTTTTATCGCCAGACACCGCATCTTTCATTTCTAACTCTGTTTCACCCGCAAGACCTGTCACAATCCAGCCAAGGCGTTGTAAGTTTTGCAGGGTATTGGCTATGTTAGTTTCAAGGCAGACGGGAATGGTCTCAAGGCATCCAACGGCGACTTTGGCCAGCGCGCCTGATAATGGCGGGGCTTTGCGTGTTTGCATGACGAGAGCTTTCACATCAAAGGCCGAGCAAAGCCGCAGCATCGCGCCAACATTTTGAGGGTCTGTGATTTGGTCAAGAACCAGAATCAAGCCGCCGTCTTCTTGTTTATCTGCGATATCTTCCAGGTCGGGCCATTCGAGCGGCGCGGCTTTTACGGCGATACCTTGATGGACACTATTACGGCCAACAACCTTGTCCAAAACATTCGGCAAGACGATTTTGGGCGGAATAGTCCCTTTTGGAAGGGAATAACGCGTTTGGCTTTGTTCTGTGAGCAAAATTTCGTGAATTGTGCGCCGTGAATTTGCGAGCGCTGCATTGCAAGCATGGGCGCCATATAGCCAGCCAGAGCCGCCTTCACGCCCAGAACCTGCGCGCGGGGCTCTCGGAACCTTGTTTTTAGGTGATTTTGGCTGAGTCGTGGCTCCGTGAGAGCGCATCCCATAGGCCCGTTTGCGGGTCGGGTTCTCGCCCGCAGGTGAATCCCCTGTATTCGGTCTCTTTTTGCCTGATTTTCTTGTAAATCGGCTATTGCGTGAATCGTGCGACATCTCTATATACCCGTCAACTTTTAGAACATTGTCTCTGTAGGTGGCGCAGCTAACACGTTAGCAGCATAACTAACAGGGCATTTTTTGTTGGAGGCAACACAAATACATTCAAGTTTGCTACAGCTTGAATTTTTATGGAGGAGGGGTGGCCGAGTGGTTAAAGGCGTCAGACTGTAAATCTGATCACTATGTGTACGTTGGTTCGAATCCAACCCCCTCCACCACCTTCAATAGAAGAAAATAACGCGGCGGGCGTTGTGTAGTGGTAAGACCTCAGCCTTCCAAGCTGATGACGCGAGTTCGATTCTCGCCGCCCGCTCCAAATTTCTCCAGAAATGGGGAAGAGACTTTAAACCCGGTCAATAATGACCACAACATGTGAGAAGTAACATGGCAAAAGAGAAGTTCGAGCGGACTAAACCGCATGCTAACATTGGCACCATTGGTCACGTTGATCATGGTAAGACAACGTTGACGGCTGCGATCACG
>JALZWM010000012.1 GCA_023300105.1 Hellea sp. | reverse complement strand
GCCGCTAAAGCTGCGGATATTATTATACCAATTGGCGGCGCCTCAGTGGGAGATTATGATTATATGCGCACAGCGTTCAAAGACGTTGGACTAGAGGTGATATTTGAGAAAATAGCCGTCCGCCCCGGCAAGCCAACATGGTTTGGCAAGCTCGGCACGCAAATAGTTTTAGGACTTCCCGGTAACCCAGCCTCGGCCACGGTTTGCGCGCATCTGTTTTTGAAAATCCTTTTGGGCCGCACAGATGATATCATCACAACGAAAGCCTGCGTGAGCAAAACCATAGCTGCTAATGGCCCGCGCGAAACATTCGCCAGAGGCCGCGCCGATGTTACAGAAAAAGGCACAGTCATCGTCACGCCTTTCCCGCGTCAAGACAGCTCGCTCATGACCCCATTTGCCAAGGCCAATGTCTTATTAAAGTTACCCCCAAATTCAGGGCCATGGGCCGAAGGTGATGTAGTGGATGTTGTTTCGCTTACGACTTAAGAATAACAGAAAGCCTCTTAACTTCTTCATCAGAGGTATATCCATGGAGAGAAAAGCGAAAGCCCTCTTTGCGCTCATCGCAAAGAAGTCCGTTGGACTTTATTTTGTCTCTCAATATTTTCCTGTTTTTAGGCGCAATGACTAAAGTCGCGCCGCGTTTATCCGCGTGTTTCGGCGATACCATGATATCCGCATTCAAATGTCCTATTAGAAAATCAAGAGCCGTTTCTATGCGCTTATGTGCGACCTCAAAACCTCCAGAGCCAATTTCTTGCCACATATCCATCGCTGCATTGGCCGCAATGAGCGGCGCAGGAGACGGCGTACCGCCAAAGAACCGCATGGCATCTTTGGCATATTGAAAATGCTCAATGTCCATTTCGAAAGGGTTTTCATGAGAGAACCATCCCACATCTACGGGCGCACTATTTTCAAGCCGTGCTTTGGAACAATAAAGGAAACAAGCCCCTGGGCCAAAGCAGAGAAACTTAACCCCCGTCCCCGTGACAAAATCAGGGTTCCAGCTTGTTATATCAACGCGAACACCCCCTAAAGATTGAGCAACATCGACAATAGAAATTGCGCCCTTGGCTCGCGCTATATCGCAAATTTGCTGGACGGGCAAAAGATGTGATGTGTTCGACAGCGCATGGGTGATATGAACAATAGCGGCAGTCTCGTCTATGGTCGTTTCCCAATTCTCTATATCCGTTGGATCGCCGTCGATGAAGCATATCTCATAGCCAGTCCGTTCGGCTTGTTTGAACACAAATCCTACAGTTGGAAAATCTTCTTTAGAGAGAATTATTTTATTGCGAGTAGTGGGTTGAGGCAGGCTATATATAACCTTCGTCAGCGCGCTTGAAATATTTGACTGCGGGCAAATCAAGTCAGCAGACACGCCTAGAATGCTCGCCAGTCCAGCCCGAAATTTATCAAGCACAGGCATCCACTCAGACCAATTTGTTCCCGCGCTCCACGGCCCCAAATAATTGGCAATTAAAGCCTGCTGCGTTTGTTTGGGCAAACACCCCACACTATGCGAAAGGAAATAATTATCAGGAACTTCAAAGAACTCACGCATCGGATTTAGGCGCTGCTTTAGGCGCTGCTTTAGGCACTGCTTTAGGCGTTAATTTATCACGTGTTTTACCGTAAGTTCCGCCCCAGCGGTCCGTCATATCAGCTCTAACTTGCCACAAATCTGGGAAGAATTTTTGACGCATTCCTTCATTGAGAATTTCAACAGGACGACCTTTGAGCGAATTAGCCGCCACGCCAATAGAGCGGTAAATAAGCTGCATATGGGCATTACGGAATTTTTGAAATTGTTCATCAAACTCCGCTAGGGCTTCGGCAATCATATAAGCATCGTCGTGACTATATTCGCTGTCGTAGATTTGCTCAAGCGTGCGCTCACCGCCTTCTAGATAGACCTCGGTATATGTGCGCCACAGGTCTTTTGGCATTTTCAACAACACACGAAAGCCGGGGCTTTCCTGCCCGCTCCCATTACCAAGACGAAGCCGAATTTCTTGATAATCTTTGGGCGACATTGTCTCCAAAAGCGTGAGCTGCGTTGTCATCATTTCCTGACACATATGCACGCGTCTGAATAAGGTCAGAACCTTGAAGCTATTTCGCGCGGCCATTTCATCATCAATATCAAGCAAAGTCGTCGCCATAAGCTTCATCCAAAGCTCTTCGACCTGATGTACGATCATGAATTGCAGCTCGTCGGGATTACACAAATCCTCAGGCTCTTTTTGGCAGGCGAGAAGCCGTTCTGTATTGAGGTAAATTTCATAATCGAGCTGCCCTGCACCTCGCATTATTTTTTGGTATTCTGTTCTATTCATTTTATCTCTCCTATTCATGTTAACATTAAACTAGAGAGAAAAATTTAAGCGTGGCCCGTAAGCCATCTGCGCAGGACATGCTGCGCTAATAATATAGGAAACCTAATGAACATATCTTTGCGTAAAACGTTTCGAGGTGTTTGTAAAACTCAATAATTATGAAGAATGCAGCAATTATTTAGCGTTTAATGGCAGAAGTTGCCGCTCTGCGGCAAACTTTCGATAAAGGCGAGAATGTCAGACTTAAGCGGCGCGTCCCCATCAAAGTGACGCGAGAGCAATTTCACACCGTCAGTATGGCTTCGCCCTTCGTAAATTTTAAGAACAGCTTGCCCTCCGCGCGCTTGTATTTTTGCCGCTAAGTCTTTGGCATTGAGAGGATTAACCGTATCATCTTTAGACCCATGCATCAAAAATACGGGCGGAGATGACACATTCGCATAAGCTATGGGCGCGTCATCGCTCGTAAAACGGTCAGGAAAAATAGTGATATAGGGCTCATCCGTCAGCGGCTCTGCCCCGACAGGGGCCGCGAGGCTAA
>JALZWM010000011.1 GCA_023300105.1 Hellea sp. | reverse complement strand
GGGTTTATCTTTGGTTCGCGCGGCGTCTCTTAAATTAGAAACCGGAGACCGTGCTGAAGCTGTTAGGCTTTTGGATCAAGCTGCGACAACCTTTGAGACAGAGCGGCATATTCAATTGGCTCAAATTAAAGCCGCTTATATCCTTGCAGGCGAAGGCGCCTATAGCGATGTCTTAAGTAGAACAGGTAGTTTATCCGCCAAAGACGCCCCTTATGAGTATTTAGCCAGAGAGTTGGCTGGATTTGCAGCCCTTCAATCTGGTGACGCGGCTAAAGCGCGGGAACAATATGGGTATTTAGAATCTATTCCAGGCGTGCCGCCGACAATCAAGGACCGCGCCAAACAAGCTTTGAGCCTGATGCGAACTTCTGCAGCCCAAACCTCTGCAGCCCAAACCTCTGAAGATCAAACTAGTGAAGTTGATACATCAAAAGATGATGGTGCCGTCGCGACAACAGAAACCGAGATAAATAATGATGAATAATTTTTCTAAATTTGCCCTCTCCCTTACAGCCGCATTCATGGTGAGTGGGTGTTCAACATTGGGGGGGCTTAATCCATTTGATAAATCAGCTGAGTCAGCTGTAGTTGACGACGGCGCTACTGATAGAATTTCTATTCTCGAATTAGATGAAACTTTGCAGGTCGCTGGTGATATAACGCCGGATCAAGTCGTACTCCCTCCTGCTTATGTTAATACCGACTGGCCTCAGGTCGGCGGGAACCCGACTCATGCTGTACAACATACGGCCGCGAGCGGAAATTTAGATAAAATTTGGTCTAAGGATGTTGGTAAAGGATCTGCCCGAAAAGGCCGTGTTGTCGCGCCGCCAGTTATTGCAAATGGTCAAATTTTTACAATGGACGGATCTAATAATATTTCAAGCTTCTCGGAACAAGATGGAAAACGCTTGTGGGAGTATAAAGTTAAAGTTCAACAACGTGAACGCACGCGTAAGGGCAAGACTGGAATTATTGATCGCTTTAAAGACCCACTTTCTTTTGGAGACAAAGCCGGTAGGGATAAAGAATCTGTTGGAGGCGGTGTTGCTTATGCTGCTGGAAAGCTTTTTGTTACTTCAGGTCTCGGCGTTGTCGCAGCACTCGATCCGCAATCAGGGGAAGAAATTTGGCACCGTGAAACACGGGTCCCTATGCATTCTGCTCCGACCTCAGCTGGCGGACGTGTTTTCGCGGTCTCAGATGATAATGAGCTTTTTGCCTTTGATGTTGATACAGGCGAAGTACTTTGGACATATCAAGGGATTACGGAAAGTGCCCGTATGTTGACTGCGCCTAGTCCTGCCGTGGTTGATGAAACTGTTATTGCTCCATTTGCTTCCGGTGAAATCGTGGCGCTGCGCGTTCAAAACGGAGGCGTATTATGGCAAGATGCTTTGTCCTCAGCAGGCCAATTAACCCCTCTTGCTTCTCTGAATGATATCGCTGCTGGGCCCGTAATTGCTGATGGATACGTGATAGCAACTGCGCAAAGTGGTGTGATTAGTGCCTTTGACTTGCGTACAGGACAGCGCATCTGGTCTCAACCCGCAGGATCACTTGGTTTTCCTCTCATCGCAGGTGACTTTGTTTATACGGCGACGACTGAAGGGCAAGTTGTTTGCTTATCTAAACTCGACGGTAAGGTGGTTTGGATCCAGCAATTAGAAACATATAAAAATGTCAAAAAACGCAAAGCACGTATTTCTTGGGCTGGCCCTATATTAGCGGGTGATCGACTTGTTGTTATGTCATCTCAAGGTAAAGCTGTTGTCTTAAACCCTTACAATGGTGAGATTATCAATGACTTTAAAATCGGAGACAAAGTGTTCGTTGGGCCTGTGATTGCGAACGAAACAATTTATGTAATGACCGACTCCGCAAAATTAATTGCGCTGCGTTAATGGGATTGGGGTAAATGAAAAGTCATGACCGAGGATATAATTGAAATAGAAGACGAGGCGGAAGAACGCCCCGCAAAAATAGCTATCATCGGGCGTCCTAATGTTGGTAAATCTACGATATTTAATCGTTTAGCAGGAAAACAACTGGCTATTGTCAATGACCAGCCGGGCGTGACGCGCGACGTGAGAGAAACGCGTTCTAAGGTGCGCGGACATGATATGGTGTTGATGGATACGGCTGGGTTTGAAAACGCTAGAGGGCATAAGATGGAAGCCCGTATGCGGGCTCAAACAGAAGCTGCCGTCATGGATGCTGATATCTGTTTATTTGTCTACGATGCGCGTGAAGGGGTTATGCCGCTTGACCGTACCTTTGCAGAATTTGTTCGCAAAACAGGTAAACCAACAATACTTGTCGCGAATAAGTGCGAAAGTAGAGCAGGTGATGCGGGTGTAAACGAAGGTTACTCATTAGGTATGGGCGACCCTGTTGAAGTTGCGGCAGAACATAATATTGGTTTTGTCGATTTGGATGATGCAGTGGAGCTTGCCTTAAGGGGGATTAGCCTTGAGGTTGAGGTGGATGAAATTGACCGTGAAGAAGCCCCTGTTAGAATTGCCTTTGTTGGCCGTCCGAACGCAGGCAAGTCAACGTTAGTCAATACTTTGATTGGTCAAGACCGATTGCTGACGGGGCCCGAAGCAGGCCTTACACGCGATAGTATTACAATTGACTATATGTGGCAGGGCCGCCGCGTGCAGTTCCATGATACAGCAGGCATGCGTAAAAAAGCGAAGGTTAACGAAACGCTCGAAAAACTATCTGTCCAAGATAGCTTACGTGCGATTAAATTCGCGCAAGTTGTTGTACTCCTTATGGACGCAACAAGCCCGTTCGATAAACAAGATTTGCAAATTGCCGATCTTTGCGAACGCGAAGGCCGCGCCTTTGTTATTGGCGTGACAAAATGGGATTTGGTTGAGAATAAATCTGAGATGGCAAAAATAATGCGCGAGACGGCAGAGCGGCTATTGCCTCAAATTCGGGGTTGTCCGGTTATTATGTTCTCTGGGTTAACTGGCAAGAGTGTTGACCGCCTTCTGCCAGCGATTGAACGTGTTCAAGTCGATTGGAGTGCCAAGGTTAAAACTTCTGAACTCAATGATTGGCTCATGGAAAAAGTACGTCGCCACCCGCCGCCAGCCGTTAATGGTCGTCGGATAAAGCCAAAATATATTAGTCAGACGAAAACACGTCCACCAACATTCGTACTTAAATGCTCCCGTGCAACAAAATTACCCGAGAGTTATAGACGTTATTTGATAAATGGTTTGCGGGAAGATTTTGATCTTGCAGGTATTCCTATCAGGCTTTTCGTACGCGCGGATGAAAACCCGTATGACCATACGGTTAGAAAACAAGGGCGGGAGCCTTTAAAAACTAATGCGAGAAGTAATAATAAATCTTAAGTCGTGCTTCTGTTTGCCTATTGGCAAACAGAAGCACGCTCCCTATTTAATATGCATAAGCCCTGACCCATTGGAAAATGAGAATGGGAATAATGAGAGGACGACACGTGCCAAATATTAATCTTGCATCGGATAGTAGCTTTGATGTTTGTGTCTGGTCCAACCTTAAAAAAGAGGCTGCGACCTATGCGACAAAGGAAGTCGCTTTGTCGTCTCTTCTGCATGCGACAATTTTAGATCAAGATAACTTAGGCTCTGCTATAGTCAACCATTTGTCCGAGAAGTTGGCGACACCAGATTTTTCGACATTGAAACTACGTAAAGTCTTGACGGAAGCTATCGTCTCTGACCCATCTATTGTTGAATTTGCTGCGAAAGATTTGTTGGCTGTCAAAGACCGTGACCCTGCGTGTACATCCTTCCTACAGGCATTTTTATATTTTAAAGGGTTTATGGCAATACAGACATATCGATGTTCACATGCCCTTATGAAATCTGGCCGTGATCTCCTCGCTTTCCATCTTCAAAACCGAAGTTCTGAACTTTTCGGCGTTGACATTAACCCTGGGGCCCATATCGGTCATGGCGTTATGCTTGATCATGCCACGGGCTTTGTTATGGGGGAGACAGCCGTAATTGGAAATGATTGCTCGATACTTCAGGGCGTCACGTTGGGGGGAACAGGAAAAGCAGATCAAGACCGCCATCCTAAAATTGGACAGCGCGTTCTTATTGGTGCAGGCGCGTCTATATTAGGAAATATCATTATTGGAGATGGCGCAAAGGTAGCAGCAGGGTCGGTTGTTTTAAAAGCTGTCCCTGAGAATTGCACCGTAGCGGGCGTCCCAGCGAAACCCGTAGGCGGCCCGTGTTGTGGTAACCCTGCCGAAACAATGGATCAAACATTAGGAGAAGTCACATGAGCCCAGAACAAATTATCTCAGTCCGTAATTACCTGTGCAAACGCTTAGGTAATGAAGGTATCTCAATTAAACCTCGTAAAGTTTCCGATAGCGTTGAAGTTTATCTTGATGATGAAATCCTTGGTCTGCTTTATATCGATAACGAAGACCCAGATGATATTTCATATGATCTGAATATATCTATCCTTCAAGTGGATTTGGACGAAGCATAATATGGCACTTTATGAACTTGACGGTGTTGCCCCTAAGCTAGCAGATGATGTTTATGTTGCGCCTAACGCTCAGGTTATGGGTAATATTGAAATGGGTCCGGGAAGTTCTGTTTGGTTTGGCGCAGTGTTACGCGGTGACAATGATTTGATAAAAATCGGGGCACGTTCAAATGTCCAAGATAATTCTGTTTTACATACAGACCCAGGCATGCCGCTCACTATAGGTGAGGGCGTCATCGTTGGACACCAAGTTTCACTTCACGGATGTACGATTGGCGACAATACTTTGATTGGTATCGGCGCTACAGTTTTGAACGGAGCTAAAATAGGTAAAAACTGCCTGATTGGGGCGCATAGTTTAATCGCAGAGGGCAAGGAAATTCCCGATGGTTCTTTGGTTGTCGGCGCGCCGGGGAGAGTTATTCGAACTTTGAACGAACAACAAATTGCGATGCTACATCTGAATGCTGATATTTATGTCACTAATGCAAAAAGGTTCAAGACGGGCCTAAAGGAAATCTAAGTTTCAGTACTTAAGTCCCAAAGTTCACGAATTTTCGAATCCATATTCGTCCCGATATTAAACCAAGCTGTTTTATTTGCGAAGCTATCGAGTAAAAAGAGACGGTCATCGCCAGTCAGTGTTTGGCTCAAGGCATTGCGCAATTGCTCAACGCTTGTTTTACTTCTCAATAACCAAACTGAATCACCAATTCTCTGAGCCGTACCTTGGGCTTGCAAAGCTTGTAAAAAGCGCATGCCGTTTTCTGATCTGATTTCTGCCATAACAACAAAAACTGTCTTTTCTTCCGCTTGTGTAAGGGGGTATTGAATTGAATTTTGAGACAAGTGCTGAACAGGGCTTTGAACTTGATGTTGAAGTGGTACTGATGTCGCCGCAACAGCTTGAGGCGCATAGCGTGCAGGCGCGATTTGGCGAGCTAGAACTCCGGTTTGAGGGGTAGATATCGGGTGTAGAACTTGCGCTGTAGGAGCCGCTTGATGGATGTGAATAGGTGCTTCTGCTTGCAGTGCGCCCGTCCATTGTAAAAAACTTTGAAATTGTGCTGCTGCCGCATATCCGTCGTGAGCTGCTTGAGAAATCATAGAATATTCATTCACGCGACCCTCAGTGCAAAATCCTTGCATTTGTTCTGAGTTATATGGACCATAAGCTTGGTCATCAACTTTCACATACCATGTATTTTGGACTAAATGCATTAATTTCACCTTTCGCGCTTATATGTCTGCGATTCTATTTAAATCGAAAGAGAGATTTTATGTTTTACGGTCTTAGGAAACAGGTTAAGACATACCATGAATAATAAATCAAATGAACCCATGTTCAACTTTGGTGAAAAAACACCAGCCTATCTGGCAGGCGTTTTAATCGCAATCCACGTTCTTATCATGTTTGTGCCGCGTGTGTTAGAATCATTTCTGGTGACCTTCGGAGTTCTAAAGCCCTTAGAGGCTGAGGGAGTAACAACTTTATCAAGCGCGATTAGCTTGGTCGGACATGGGTTTTTACATGGAGATTGGGGCCATGTTTTGATGAACTCTGCCATGATCATAGTTTTTGGTATCGCGACGATACGCGGCGTAAAATTTAAAAAAACTCAAAAAGGATTGCCCCGTAATGGTAATATGCATTTCCTATGGGTTTTCTTTGCGGGCGTTATTATTGGCGGCATTTTTCAATGGGGATGGTGGTCCGTTAGCGGGACGCTTAATGCCGCGGCTATAGGCGCGTCAGGCGGAGCTTCTGCGCTCTTCGCGACAACAGGCTGGGCCATTGGCGGAAGAGAGAAAATGGTGCAATTTGGACTAGGGTGGGTTGCTATCAACATCATTATGGTTGTCGCAGAGCCCATCTTAGGCGTAAGCCTCGCATGGGCGGCGCATATTGGCGGCTATGTTGGTGGTATGATTTTAGCACCTA
Source organism: Hellea sp. (assembly GCA_023300105.1). GTDB lineage: Bacteria > Pseudomonadota > Alphaproteobacteria > Caulobacterales > Maricaulaceae > Hellea. Next base: position 11,643 of record JALZWM010000011.1, on the reverse strand, counting down.
TATTGGTGAAACCCAGCTCCACCCGATTAGGCGTAAATTAAGAGTAATTGTGCACGAACCGAGGCGCGGGAGTTTGGGAAGTAAGGTTGTTTCCTGCTATCACGCCGCCCACGGCAAAGGTCGTTAATAATGCTACGAAAAATATAATGCTATGGTCTAGGCTCATGAGGTTTGGAGTTATTAGCAAAAAGCCCTCTACGCCTAAAAAAGGTAATCCGAGGAAGAGCATAATGACTGATTCTTGTCTTATACCATTGAGAGAGAAACTTATGCTTGCAGCGACAATAGCAGCGCCTATTACAATACCAAATGCAGGGATTGAGTTTATTCCAGGAATATTCGCGACCAAAGTTTCATGCCAAGTTGGAAACCACATCATCATGGGCATTAGTCCAGAAAAGAACGTTAAAAGAAAAATACCAGCTAATGTAATTTGAGTATGTTTAAAGCGAATTATTCCGCTTATGAATATAATCAAAATAGATAGGCTTACTGCAATTTTCCAAAGATTCAGCCCCGTTTGACCGATTAAAGTTGTATTCGAAGCCGCTACGGTTTCGTTGAGCCAAAAATATTGAAAAATTACAGCACTTGTAATGGCCACCACCCATCCAAAGTAAATATGGATTTTGTTCCCTGAGATTTCTATATCTTCTGCTGCTTTTCCAGCTCTGTGATGCGCGATTCCGATTATGAAGAGAAGTGAAGATGCAAAGGTCAGGGGAATTAAATTATAGATCCAGGTCGTTACCAAAAAACCAACTAATCCACAGTAGCCTGTTATAACAGCGAGAGTAATTGCTAACTTAGATGAAATACGTGAGCTAGTAAAAACTTGTAGACCTATTAGCAATGGAAACAAAATAGCACTATTATTGATCGGTTCCAGTCCCATGAAACTCATCATTGCCCATAGTAATGTAGCGCAAATTGATGTGAGTATCGCGATGCGTGATTTTACAATGTAACCCATGATGACTGATAATAAGCCCATGAGAATAATCGCGTCGACAAGGGTCAAATTAAGTCCAAGGTAATTAGACCCAATCATTATAACACTCATGAGCCCCCCAAGGGCGATTACAATTGCAATTTCACTTAGCCGCCATTGATTATGATCTGCCGCGACGTAACTTGTCCATAAACCAGCCCAAAGAACAGTTAAGGCAGAGAAGGCTTTAATCTCTGTACTCATCTCTCCAAAGATACTGACGAGGCCTAAAGAGATTGCCGTTATGCAGAGTATGACCGATATTTTAAGACTTCGGTTTTTTAGACTGGTTTTGTTACTAGCTTCAACCACCATATTTCTAATTAGGTTTTCAGAGTTATTGGCAGTTGATTTATTTGAACTAACAAAGTCATTATTTGGATAATTAACCCCTTTACACAAACCGTCAGTTTCGTGATTGGGCGAATTGTCATTAGCGGTAACTGTGCGGCTTGTTTTTTTCATCTAACAGAAAATGAACGTTAATGCTAAGAGATTACACAGGTTGCACCTCATAGGGGCAATGATTTTTTGTCTTCGCCAAAAGGAAGTAATAATGGACCAAAACGTCTAAGACACAGGAATTCCTTGACGCGCTAATTCGTCTGCGCGTTCGTTACCCTCTACGCCTGCATGTCCTTTTACCCATTTCCATGAAACGTCTTTTTCAGCGTTTAATGCGTCGAGAATTTGCCAAAGGTCTTTGTTGATAACCGGTTTTTTATCAGATTTTTTCCACCCTCGTTTTTTCCACCCATGAATCCACTCGGTTATACCTTTCAGAACATAAGTGCTATCAGTCCATAATATAACTTTCCCCGCAAAGCCGGGTTTGATGGCTTCAAGCGCTTTAATCGCTGCCATAAGTTCCATGCGGTTATTTGTTGTGTCTCTTTCACCGCCATTGAGTGTTTTTTCACGGCTCCCGTGCAGCATTAAAACACCCCAGCCACCAGGGCCAGGATTGCCTGAACAAGCACCATCTGTGTAGATAATAAGGTCTTCAGAGGTTTGTGCCATGATCGTTAAACGCTCAAGAGTTGACGCGGCAGCCTGAAAATGACCTTTTCCTTTATTACTTCGACTTCTTGTAGATCTATATCAAATCGAGACTTTAGGGCTGCAATAACACCATCCGTAAGGTATTCAGGAGCGCTAGCCCCTGCCGATAATCCTATTGTTTTCGATTGCTTGACCTTATCCCAGTCAATGCTTTCTGCACTTGAAATAAGCATTGCGTTCTCGGCTCCAGCCTTATCACCCACTTCGACAAGACGTTTGGAGTTTGATGATGTAACAGACCCAATAACTAAAAGTAAGTCACATCGTTCTGCAATAGCTTTTACGGCCGCTTGACGGTTTGTTGTCGCGTAACAAATGTCTTCTTTGTAAGGGAGCGCAATATTAGGGAACCGTTTTTTTAAAATAGTTATCATATCAGTCGTATCATCAACCGATAAGGTTGTTTGTGTTACAAGAGCTAAATTTGACGGGTCTTCTGGTGTAAAATTAAGGGCATCTTCTTCGGTTTCAATAAGGCTTATTTGGCCATCTGGAAGTTGTCCCATAGTTCCAATAACTTCTGGATGTCCCTCATGGCCAATGAGTAAAATGTGATGCCCTGCGTTTGCATGTTTTTCAGCTTCAACATGAACTTTTGATACTAATGGGCAGGTTGCATCTAAAAATGTTAAGTCACGCGCTTGCGCGGCCGCGGGAACAGACTTTGGGACACCGTGGGCCGAAAAGACAACGGGTCTATCATCTGGACAGTCATCTAACTCGTCGACAAAGATTGCGCCGAGTTTTTTTAGTCGATCAACAACATGACGATTATGAACAATTTCGTGTCGGACATAAACGGGTGAACCATATTTTTTAATCGATTTCTCAACAATTTGAATGGCGCGGTCGACACCTGCGCAGAATCCACGAGGTGCTGCGAGCAATAGAGTCTTTTTAAGACGTCCATCATTGGAGGAAAGGGTAGACATTAAATTCTCCTCATACGCTTGATTCCGCGCATCTTGAGCGTTGCGGCAGCGATGATATCTGTCTAAGACCTAGCAGAACCATTCCTACCACGCTATAGTAAGGTGGTAACAAATTAAGACGTAACTTGGACAAAGTTGATGCAAATATCAAAATTAATTCTTATAGCCGCTTTAGCTTCAGTGACTTTTATTGGCGGTTGCAAAACCACGGCAGAAGTTTTGAAAGTCGGACAAGCTGGAGAGGTGAATCCTGGGCCATGTCCGCGTGCTTTTTCTCTGTATGATGCCTCGCGTATTGTGGAGTTTCGTGGAGAGAAGCAAACCTTTGCAAATGTTGGCTTTACAGGTGAAATCGGAAAGGTGCGTAGCCTTTGCCGTTATTACGGTACTCAACCGATTGAAGGCGATTTAGAGTTGGAGATCAATTTTGGCCGTGGGCCAGCTGCAGCGGAGCAAAATGCTGCCACTTATGAGTATTTTGTTGCTGTGACGCGTAAAAATATTGGAGTGATAAATAAAAAAACTTTTCCAATACAAGTCACATTCCCAGAGGGCTCTGATAGAGTTACTGTGACGGAACGCGTTGATAAAATAATTATTCCACGTGCATCAGAGGGAACGTCGGGAGAAAATTTCGAAATTATTGTTGGATTTGAACTCACGCCTGAACAACGCGCATTTAACTCAGACGGCAAACGCTTCCGCGTTTCAGCTGGGCAAAGATAAACCCATGTCATCTATTCTTGAAACTTTAAATGCGGCGAGTTGTGCCGCTTTTTCTGATATGGGATTCCCTGCTAATATTGGTGTTACGCGCGAATCAGATCGTCCTGATCTTGCCCCGTTTCAGTGTAATGGCGCTATGGCAGCCGCGGGAATTTTAAAAAAACAAGGCGAGAAATCTAATCCACGTGAAATCGCACAAAAAATAGTTGAGAGTCTTCAAGGCCATCCTGCAATAGCAGAGATGGAAATTGCAGGGCCGGGGTTTATAAATATTCGTCCCACGAGAGTTGCGTTGACCTCGCGCGCCGTAGAACTGGCAGCAGATCAAAATGTGGGGGCAACATCTGTTTCTCCTCAAACGATCGTTATCGATTATGGCGGCGCGAATGTCGCAAAGCCGATGCATGTTGGTCATCTACGTTCAGCCGTAATTGGTGAATGTCTTAAGCGGCTTTTGAGGTTTCAAGGACATAATGTCATTGGTGATGTACATTTAGGTGATTGGGGGCTTCAAATGGGGCATCTCATCACTGAATTGATGGATGAACAGCCAGACCTTTCATATTTTGACGTTTCAAAAAACGATGACTATCCAGTTGAAACACCCGTTCAGATGGATGACCTTGCGCGTCTTTACCCTGCCGCAAGTAACAAGGCGAAAGAAGACCCATCCCGCATGGAGCGCTCCCGTGTTGCCACGGCTGAGCTCCAAGCAGGCCGCGCGGGATATCGTGCCTTACTTGAGCATTTTATCGCGGTTTCAATCGCGGCTCTTAAAGAAGGCTACGGTGCGCTTGGTGTGGAATTTGATCTTTGGAAAGGTGAGGCGGCTGTTGACCCTTTAATTCCAGATATGATTGCGGGCCTTAAAGCGCAAGGCATTACAGAAGAAGATGGCGGCGCACTAATCATCCGTGTTGCGACCGAGGAAGAGAAAAAAGACACCCCGCCCGTGATGTTACTCGCGTCTAGCGGCGCTGTTCTTTATCACACGACAGATCTTGCGACGCTTGTTGACCGTAAAGCTGAAATAGACCCCGATCTGATTTTATATGTCGTTGACCAACGCCAAGCCCTTCATTTTGAACAAGTCTTCCGAGCAGCTGTAAAAGCGGGCTGGTATAAACGTGATCAACTCGACCATCTTGGCTTTGGCACGATGAACGGAAAGGATGGCAAGCCGTTTAAGACCCGTGAAGGCGGCGTACTCAGGCTAGAAGACTTGATGTCTATGATGCGTGATGCTGCGGATAAACGTCTGAATGAAGCCGGCATTGGTGCAGACTTTCCGGAAAAAGAGCGCGCGGATATTGCAAATAAAGTTGGCGTTGCCGCACTTAAATTTGCTGATTTGCAGAACCAACGGATTACAAATTATATCTTCGATCCAGAGCGCTTTACAGCGTTTGAAGGCAAAACAGGGCCTTACTTATTATATGCCGCTGTTCGAATAAAATCTATTTTACGTAAAGCCAAAGACCAGAATGTAACGTCAGGCGAGGTAAATATTAACGAGTCTGCCGAAACAGGACTTGTTCTAGCGCTTGATAGTTTTGACAGGGCTTTAAAATCCGCGACTGATAAATATGCGCCGCATTTACTCTGCGATCATGTTTTTCGTCTCGCTCAAGCATTTTCACGGTTTTATTCCGATTGCCCAATATTGGCAGGGGAAACCCCTGACATCGTTAAGGCCTCTCGTCTGACACTTGCTGAAACAACCTTACGTCAGCTAGAGCATGGCCTTCATATTCTTGGAATTGAAGCTCCAGAACGTATGTAACCATTAGCCTTGTTTAAAGGCTTGTTGTAAAACTTGCTGCTGCGCATGAACGGGTTGCTGTTGGATAGGCTGTTGCGCGGGTGCTTGAGCCATTTGTGCTTGTGGCGCTTGAACAGACTGTGTTTGAATTGGAGCTTGTTGTTGCGGAGCCGATTGCTGCACTGGAGCCGCGGCTGTTTCTGCTGGTCTTTTTGCTTGTAGCGTGTGCGTTGGAACTTCTACACGTTTTTGGCCTTCATAGGCGCGCAAGCCCTTCGCGGCGTCAAGACACTCAGCATATAAATCGAGAATAGCGCCAACATTACGTTCACCCCAAACGCCTTGGCCCTTGAGCTTATTTAAAAGATCGAAAGCAACTTCGGGTTCTGATTTACCAGACCCTGTTGCTGCAAAACTATTAGCTTCATTATTTTCGGACATGGAATTCTCTCTTGTTTTTTTCAGTCTTTATCAGTTTTGGATTAAGAAAAAGTGTGGATTAGCTTTGTGTGAATTGACTCCTTACGAAGAATCCCCCATAGGCCTTTTAATTCTTCCAAGCGGGAGAGTGTTTTGCAGTTATCTAATAACTTCAGAACCGCCGAAGGAGCAACCGCCACCGGAAACTCTCAGGCCCCAAGGACCGCTTGGCAGACAAAACGCTGGAAAGCCGGGTGATTTGGTTAGAACCCCGCCGACGGAGTAAGCAGATAGGCAGGCCATAAGTCCTATTGGTGAATCTCTCAGGTCCAAGAGGACAGCGGGTGGCACAGAACGCGAAAGCGGAAAGTGCGCCTATGTCTGATTTGTTAAAGACAACATTACATGCCAAACACGTCGCTCTCGGCGCGAAAATGGTCCCATTTGCGGGCTATGATATGCCCGTACAATATCCGATGGGCGTGATGAAAGAGCATCTACATACGCGCGAAAAAGCGGGTGTTTTTGATGTTTCCCACATGGGGCAATGCTTTATTTTTGCCGATGATGGAACGTTTGAAACGGCGGCGAAGGCACTTGAAAAACTTGTCCCCGCCAGCATTCAAGACCTTGAACCTGGACAGCAACGCTATTCCCAGTTTCTCAATGTTGATGGCGGTATTCTTGATGATTTGATGATTTCCCGCCTCGGTTTTCCGGGGCATGAGCACAAGCTTTACCTTGTCGTGAACGCTGGCTGTAAGTCTGATGATTTCATGCATCTTGCCACATATATGCCGCCGGGTATTACGATTGATGTCTCCGACGATGCGCTATCTCTTATTGCCCTCCAAGGGCCTAAGGCAGTGGACGTACTTGCCCAGTTCAATCCTGCCGTCAAAGACATGTTGTTCATGACGTCACTAGATATTCCATTGACGCAAACAATGTGGTGCCATGTCTCCCGTTCTGGTTATACAGGCGAAGACGGCTATGAAATTTCAGTCAAACATGAGGATGTGAACACACTCGTTGATATGTTACTCGCCCATGATGACGTCGAAATGATTGGCCTTGGCGCGCGCGATAGCCTCCGGCTCGAAGCGGGTCTTTGTTTGTACGGCCATGATATAGATACAAAAGTTTCGCCAATCGAAGCGGGCTTGTTTTGGTCCATCCAAAAACATCGCCGCAGCGCGGATGCAGGTTATATGGGCGCGGCGCGTGTAGCTTCTGATATCGCGGATAAAACAACCAAGCGCCTTGTCGGTATTCAGCCAGAGGGCCGCGCGCCTGCACGTGAACATACTGAAATTCAAGACATGGACGGTAACGTCATTGGCGAAATTACCAGCGGCGGCTTTGGCCCAACCGCAGAGGCGCCCGTCGCGATGGGTTATGTCGCCCGTAAATTTACCAAGGCTGGAACACCTATTCAGCTCATAGTGCGGGGAAAAGCCCGCGCCGCAACCGTCGTGAAAATGCCTTTCGCGCCACACAGATATTACAGAGGGTAGGAGAACACCATGACTACAAAATACACAGAAGATCACGAGTGGATCAAAGTTGATGGCGATACAGGAACCGTAGGCATTAGTCCCTATGCGGCAGGTCAGCTGGGCGATGTTGTCTATGTTGAACTTCCTGAAATTGGCCGCGATATGGTCAAAGGCGACGAAGCTGCTGTTGTCGAAAGCGTCAAAGCGGCCTCCGAAGTTTACGCTCCAATCGGCGGCGAAGTTATCGAAGTAAACGCAGTTCTCGAGGACGCGCCCGAAACGGTCAACGCCTCTGCGGACGGCGATGGTTGGTTCCTCAAAATCAAGATTGCAGACGCCGATGAGCTAGACGCCTTGATGGATGAAGCTGCGTATAAAACTTATTGCGACGGCTTATAGCTTGTGACGCCTACGCCCGCTTTCCGATATGATGATAAACACGAAGCTTTAGCTTTTGTTGCTGCGCATCCGTTTGCGACGGTTGCGGTCAATGGAGAGCAGGGGCCTGTTACGGCTTTGGTGCCGTTAGTGTTATCCGAGGATGGCCAGACTTTATTGGGCCACGTGGCGCGTATAAACCCTTTTTGGGAAGCCGCCAATGACGGCGGGAAGGCTGTTGCAGTGTTTCGCGGAGGTGATGCTTATGTGTCTCCGTCAAATTACCCGTCTAAAACTGAGCATGAACGTGTGGTGCCAACATGGAATTATATGGCCGTTGAAATACGCGGTGATATCACGATTGAAACTGATGCCAATGCCATGATGCCTTACATCACAGCACTAACGGAAAAAATGGAGTCCCACAGAGACTTACCTTGGCAAGTCTCTGATGCGCCTGACGATTATATCGCGAAGCTATCGCGCGCTATTGTCGGCTTTAAGCTTACCACCGAAGGCATCACCTACGTTAAAAAACTAAGCCAGAATAAATCAGAAGACGACAAGCAAGGTGTTTTAAAGTCTTTTGAAAATTCATCTAATCCTTCCGAACATGTGCTCGCACATGAAATGAAAAAAGAGGCCTAACCATATGCGACTGTTTTCGGAGTACATAGTGATTCTTGTCGTCACCATTTTAATGACAGTAATTCTTAAAAAAATAGAGATGAACGACGGTTTACGACTGTTCATTGTTATGATTACTGGTTTACTTGCTGGTCGATTATTCGACTTCATTTTTAATAAAAAGAAAAAGGCCTAACCATATGCGTTACCTACCTTTAAATGCGAATGACCGCGCGGCTATGCTCGGTGTTATTGGCGTCGATAATATTGATGCTTTGTTTGAGGATGTGCCCAAGGCGGCGCGTTTGGATAAACTCGTAGATTTACCGCTGCATCAATCCGAAGCCGCTGTTGAGCGCCATATGACGCGCTTGTCAAATAAGTCTGTCTCCGCCAGCTCTGTGCCGTTTTTCTGCGGAGCGGGGGCTTATAAGCATCATATCCCTGCAACTGTGGATCACCTGATACAGCGTTCAGAATTTCTCACGGCTTACACCCCTTATCAGCCTGAAATCAGCCAAGGCACGTTGCAAGCGCTCTTTGAGTTTCAAACTCAAGTCGCGCTTTTGACAGGCATGGATGTTGCCAATGCCTCTATGTATGACGGCTCCACGGCTTGCGCCGAAGCGGTGGTTATGGCCAAACGCGTGACGCGCAAAACCAAAGCTATCCTTGCGCCGGGTCTGCACCCGCATTACGCGGCGGCGACTCAGACTTTGGCATCAACGCTAGATATTCAAATCAACGAAGTAACTCCACAAATCGGCACGGATGCATCTGTTATCGATATGATTACAGATGAAACGGCTTGTGTTGTTGTGCAATCGCCGAATGTCTTTGGCGAGATTGTTGACCTCGCGCCAATTGCTGAAAAAGCACACGCCCATAAGGCGCTGTTGATTGCTGTGTTCACTGAACCTGTTGCTCTGGCGGCCGTTAAGTCCCCGGGTGAACAGGGCGCAGATATTGTTGTCGGCGAAGGCCAAGGGCTCGGCGTCGGTCTTAACTTTGGCGGGCCGCATGTGGGCCTCTTTGCTTGCCGTCAAAAACTCGTGCGGCAAATGCCGGGCCGTGTTTGCGGCGAAACCGTCGATGCCAATGGCGAGCGTGGCTACGTGCTAACGCTTTCCACGCGCGAGCAACATATTCGCCGCGAAAAAGCGACTTCAAATATTTGTACGAACTCGGGTCTATGTTGCCTCGCTTTTACTATTCATATGAGTTTATTGGGTGATGCAGGGCTAAAACGTATGGCCGCGCTTAATCATGAAAATGCCTGCCATTTGGCGGATGTTATTGACGGCATTAAAGGGACTGAAGTTCTGAATGAGACGTTCTTTAATGAGTTCACAGTTAAGCTGAACAAACCTGCGGCAGAGGTCGTTCAGGCGTTAGCAGACAAAGGTATTCTTGGCGGCGTTCCGTTCTCCCGTATTAGCGGCGGAGCGCATGAAGACTTGCTTCTTGTCTGCGCAACCGAGGTCGTCAGCGACGAAGATATTCACGCCTTTGGCGAAGCACTTGCGGAGGTATTATCATGAGCCTGAATAATCAAGGACGCCCAACATCACCTGTAGCAGTAAATTCAAACATCGTAAAAACTGTTTCCGGCAATCAAGCCCTCAATCAAGCGACAAAGCTTATATTTGAAACGGGTACGCCGCGCCGTACGGGTGTTGATTTACCCGAGCCAAAAGGCCGTGCTAGTCGTCTTGGTCATCACGCACGCGAAGGTGAGATTGGTTTGCCGGGATTATCTGAACCTGAAACTATGCGCCATTACGTACGTCTTTCGCAAAAAAACTACGCGATTGATCTTGGCGTTTATCCGCTAGGTTCTTGTACAATGAAACATAACCCGCGCCTGAATGAAAAGGTCGCGCGTTTGCCCGGCTTTGGTGATGTGCATCCCCTCCAGCCCACAAGCACCGTTCAAGGCGCGCTAGAGCTTATGTATGAGCTATCCCATTGGCTCATGACGCTTTGTAATATGCCAGCCGTTGCGCTTACGCCCAAAGCGGGCGCGCATGGTGAGCTTTGCGGGATGATGGCCATACGTGCGCGTTTGGATTCTGACGGCGCGTCTCATAAACGCCGCGTCTTGGTTCCCGAATCCGCGCATGGCACGAACCCTGCGACGGCTGTGCAATGTGGTTTCTCCGTTGATGAAATCCCTGCCAATGAATTGGGCCGTGTTGATATGGTTGCGCTACGCACTAAGCTTGAAGGACAAGGCAAAGACAGCGACATTGCTGGTATTATGTTGACCAATCCAAATACGTGCGGGTTGTTTGAAAATGATATCATCGAAATTGCTGAACTTATTCATAAAGCGGGTGGTTACTTCTATTGCGACGGGGCGAACTTTAACGCTCTTGTCGGGCGTGTGCGTCCGGGTGACCTCGGCGTTGACGCAATGCATATTAATCTTCACAAAACATTCTCTACGCCGCATGGCGGCGGCGGACCGGGTTCTGGTCCGACTGTGTTATCTGATGCGCTAAAAGATCACGCGCCTGTGCCTTATGTTATCAAAACAGAGGCGGGTTATGACCTTGTTGAAAACCCTGACGAGAAAAGCTTTGGCCGTATGTGCGCTTTCCATGGACAGATGGGCATGTATAGCCGCGCCTTGACCTATATGATGAGTCACGGCTCTGATGGTCTTAAGCAAGCAACCGAGGATGCGGTGCTGAATGCTAATTACATTCTCGCTTCGCTCTCTGATGTCATGACGCCTGCTTTTGAGGGCACCTGTATGCATGAAGCGCTTTTTGATGACCGTTTCCTCAATGATACAGGTGTTGATACGCTCGACTTCGCTAAGGCGATGATTGACGAGGGGTATCACCCGATGACGATGTATTTCCCGCTTGTTGTTCACGGCGCGATGTTGATTGAACCAACAGAGTCAGAGTCCAAAGGCGAGCTTGACCGTTTCATTAAATCAATGCGTCACCTCGCGCAGCGTGCCAAAAGCGGTGAAGCGGAGAGCTTTAAGCAAGCGCCGATTTATGCGCCGATGCGAAGGCTTGATGAAACTCAAGCCGCGCGGAAACCTCTGCTTAGATGGACGCCGCCTATAGCTACGGCGGAAGCTGCAGAATAGTGTATTCTCTTAGTCTTATACTAAGAGAATACTTTTTGCCGAACCTTTTTGCTGAGTAATAATGCGGGATATTCGAATAATTTATATGTCAAACCTGCAACGGCAACTGCCGCTATCGACATAAATACGATGGCTAT
>JALZWM010000010.1 GCA_023300105.1 Hellea sp. | reverse complement strand
TCATGAATAGAGCCGTCTGCTTTGGCGGCAGATATCATGGCGCGGATAAGCGTTTCCGAGCGTTGATGGGCTTTGGGGCCTTTTAAGAGGCCAATAACTTCGTCAGCGGATGTTGGCATTTTGCCAGCCTTGTGGGCTTTAAACGCGAGAACTCCAAGAGCGCTAAGACCGCCTAGTGTGGCCATCTTACGGCCAGAGCGGGAGGAGAGCATAAGCGCTATCGCGCCCGCCGCCGCGCCAGTGCCGACGCCTTTGCGAAGGGCCGCGCGGCTGACTTCTGTATCTTCGATGTTTAATTTATCAACCAAGTAGTCTTCGCCTTGGGCTGCGAGCTTCTTACCCTTGACGCTAAGATCACCTGTGTGAGCTTTTCCTTGTTCGACCCCTTGGGCAACAAGGTCTTTCCCCGTGGCGAAAATTTGTTCCAATAATGCCTGCGGGTCTAGGTTTTTGAGATCTAGGTTTTTCAGGTTCAATTGTTCGGCCATGGTGTTCTCCAATAATGATCACTGATTCTATACCAGACGGGCAGCCGAGACCCAAAGTGTTTATACATGAAGGGGTCTGGCGTGGTTATTGGTCTTTAAATACTTGCAAACTTCCAATTTTCCTTGAACACAGATGATATGAAAACACGTTGGAAATTATTGGGGGCTGTGGCCCTTATCGGTATTTTGTCTATTCCTGTATGCTGGCTCACACCCAAAGGGCCTAAGATTGACGCGGAGGCCATACGCGCAGCAGCCTCAAGCTATGATGCGCGGGTTATTCGCGACCAGTGGGGTGTGCCGCATATTTTCGGTAAAACCGATGCCGATGCGAGTTTCGGCTATGGCTACGCCCATGCCGAGGATGATTGGAAACATATCCAAGAAAGCCTCATTGGGGCGAGGGGCATGAGCGCCCAGTATAAAGGGAAAGCCTCTGCGCCGCAGGATTACCTGTTCGATTTGTTCAAAGTGCGCGAAGCTGTTGATGCGAAATATCTCACGGAGTTAAAACCCAAAACGCGCTCTATCATCAAAGCCTATGTCGATGCGGTCAATCTATATGCTGTCGAGCATCCAGATGAGGTCTTACCTGGCGTAATGCCGATAACAGAAAAAGATGTTGTTGCGGGTTATACGTGGATGACGCCGTTCTTTTATCGTTTGGACGGTAAGCTCGAAGAGCTGTTTACGGCAGAAAACAAACCTGCCGTCTCGCCGTGGCAGCAAACATCTAGCTTGAATTTACCCGAAGCAGTGCGCGGCTCTAACGGATTTGCGATTGCGCCGTCGCGGTCAACTGATGGGCACACGCGTTTAATCGTCAATTCGCACCAACCCATGAAGGGGCTTTATGCGTGGTACGAAGGGCATCTTGTCTCGGAAGAGGGCTTGAACCTCGCGGGCGCAGGATTTCCCGGTACACCGATTTTAGCCCAAGGCGTGACGCCTAACTTGGGCTGGACGCATACAGTCAATCAGCCAGACCTCGTGGATGTTTATGCGCTTGACGTTGATGACGAGAAAAAGCCAAAACGTTATAAGCTTGACGGCGAATGGCAAGATTTTGAAATCACGAAATCAAAATTTCGCGTCAAACTCTTTGGGCCTTTTTCACTGCCGATTACGCGTGATGTTTTGTGGTCACAGCACGGCCCTGTCCTCAGTACGCCCACGGGACATTACGCTATCCGTTTTGCGGGCCTTGGTGAAGTCACCGCGGTACAGCAATGGTATGAGATGAGCAAAGCGCAAAACATGGATGAATGGCGCGGGGCTTTGGAACAAAACGGCGTGTTAAGTTTTAATATTATCTACGCGGATAAAGTGGGCAATATTGGCGAAATTTATAACGCCAAGATGCCTAAACGTATTGAAGGCCCTGATTGGGATAAGGTGCTGCCGGGCGATCAATCCAAACTGATTTGGAAAGACTTTCGCAAAGTTTCAGAACTTCCGCAGCTCTGGAACCCTGATTGCGGCTGGGTGTTTTCCGCCAATGCGACGCCGTTTAATATTACAGACGCAGCCTGTAATAATCAGCGAAGCGACTTCTCAGAAACTTACGGCGTAGAGAAACGTATCACGAACCGCTCCCGCAGGGCTCTGACTCTCTTTGAGAATGATAGCTCAATTTCAGAACAAGAGCTTTTGCGTTACCGCGCGGATACTAAGTATGATCCACGCTCTCTGCTTATGCAGATGGTTGTGGAATTGGCGGCGGTTCAATCGGATGATCCGCTCATTCAAGAGGCGCAAGACGTCCTGCGCAATTGGGACGGGGATACACGTAAAGAAAGCCGAGGCGCAGCGCTTGCCGTCATTACAGGGACGCGGGCATTGGGCTATGAGTACATTGAGACTGAGGGCGACCCTCTTGAAATGCTTAAGAAAACGGCGTCTGAGCTTAAAGAGCGTTATGGCCGCATTGACCCCGAATGGGGCGAGATAAACCGTATTCAACATGGCGATGTGGATATGGCGTTAGACGGCGCGCCTGATGTCCTGCGCGCGATTTATGCTGACCGCGACGGGATTAGCAAAACAGGCAAAATGAATGCTTTCGCCGGTGATACGCATATTATGTATGCGGATTGGGACGAAGCGGGGACATTAGCTCTTAAATCTATCCATCAATACGGCGCGGCGACAACGGATGAAACCTCACCCCATTATAACGACCAAGTGCCGTTATTTGCGAAGGGTGAATATAAGGCCATGCCTATGACGTTGGACGAGGTATTGCCTTACGCAACGCGGGATTATCGTCCGGGGCAGTAACGCTAAATTGAACATAAAAAAAGGAAGGCCGAGGCCTTCCTTAAATAGTCTAGATGTTTGTAGTTTTAAGCGCGGGCAGAGGCGCTCAGATCGAAACGATCCGCATTCATGACTTTGTTCCAAGCCGCGATGAAGTCAGTAACGAACTTCTCTTTTGAATCGCTCTCTGCGTAGAATTCAGCCAAGCCGCGTAGGATTGAGTTTGATCCAAAGACAAGGTCAGCCCGTGTGCCCGTATATTTGACTTTACCCGTCTTACGGTCACGGCCTTCGAAAGTTTCTTCGGAGGCGTCAGTGGCTTTCCATTCGGTGCTCATATCGAGAAGGTTTTGTAGGCCTTCATTTGTAAGCGTTCCGGTCTTATTCACAAACACGCCGTGTTTGCCGCCATCCGCATTTGCGCCTAGCGTGCGAAGTCCTGCCACAAGGACAGTCATTTCAGGGGCTGTAAGGCCCAAGAGCTGGGCACGGTCCACAAGAAGAGCTTCTGTTGCACGGGGGTCTTTTGTGTCTTTGTAGTTACGGAAGCCGTCAAATTTTGGCTCTAGAACTTCAAAGCTATCAACGTCAGTTTGCGCTTGGCTTGCGTCGCCGCGTCCAGAGGCGAACGGAACATCGATGCCGCAGGCTTCTTCGATAGCTGCATTGCCGCCAAGAACGATAAGGTCAGCGATAGAGACAGTACCATCAAAAGATGACTGAACGCTCTCAAGTTTTTTAATGACTGCTGCAACGCCAGAGGCTTTGTTGATCGCCCAATCTTTTTGCGGTGCGAGACGAATGCGCGCGCCGTTTGCGCCGCCGCGTCTGTCAGAACCACGGAACGTTGAGGCAGAGGCCCAAGCAGTTGTCACGAGCTGTGATACTGACAAACCAGTCGCCATGATTGATTTCTTTAATCCAACAACTTGCGCGTCGCTTAGAACCGTTCCAGCTGGAACTGGATCTTGCCAGATAAGCTCTTCACTTGGAACTTCGCCGCCTAGGTAACAGGCTTTTGGTCCCATATCGCGATGGGTAAGCTTGAACCATGCACGGGCATAAGCATCGGCGAACTCATCTGGATTATCGAGGAAGTTCTGTGAGATTTTAGCATAAGCAGGGTCCATTTTCAGAGCCATATCAGCTGTTGTCATCATCAAAGGCTCAGTCTTGGACGCGTCATGCGCGGCAGGCGCTTGTGGTGCGTTAGAGGCCGCTGTTGGTGTCCACTGAACATGGCCAGAGTTACTTGTTGTCTTTTCCCACTCATTGCCAAGTAGAACTTCGAAATATTCCATGTTCCATTCGTCAGGAGTTGGTGTCCAAGCGCCTTCGAAGCCAGCAGTTGTCGTGTCATCGCCTTTGCCTGTGCCGTGTGTGTTGGTCCAACCAAAGCCTTGAGCTTGCATTTTTGCGCCTTCAGGTTCGACGCCTACTTTTTCTTCAGGGCCAGCACCGTGACCTTTACCGAAAGTATGGCCACCCGCCACGAGTGCGACTGTTTCGTAATCATCCATCGCCATACGGCCAAATGTATCACGAATATCAAAAGCAGATTTAAGCGGATCTGGAACTGCATTTGGGCCTTCAGGGTTTACATAAATAAGCCCCATTTGAACGGCGGCCAGCGGCGTCGCAAGCTCACGGTCACCTGTGTAGCGCTTGTCATCAAGCCATTCTGTTTCGGGACCCCAATAGATATCTTCTTCAGGCTCATAAATGTCTTCGCGTCCGCCGCCAAAGCCAAAGGTTTTAAAGCCCATGGATTCCATAGCCACGTTACCTGCTAAAATCATTAAATCAGCCCAAGAAAGCTTTTTACCGTATTTTTGCTTGATAGGCCAAAGAAGACGGCGCGCCTTATCTAGGTTGCCGTTATCAGGCCAGCTATTAAGGGGAGCGAAACGTTGTGAGCCTGTGCTCGCGCCGCCACGGCCATCATATGTCCGGTAAGTCCCGGCGCTGTGCCATGCCATACGCACGAAGAAACCACCGTAATGCCCAAAGTCCGCAGGCCACCAATCTTGCGAATCTGTCATAACGTCTGTGAGGTCTTTTTTTACAGCGGCAAGGTCAAGACTTTTGAAAGCAGAAGCATAGTCAAAAGATTCGCCAGCTGGATTCACATTAGCCGAGTTTTGATTCAAAATTTTGAGATTTAGTTGCTCAGGCCACCAATGCTGATTTGATGTGCTGCCTGATGAGGCGGCTTTATTTCCGCCGTGCATGACTGGGCATTTACCTTCATTACTCATGTTGTCTCCGTTCGTGGTTGATTTCGAGTCGTGATTAGTTTGATATTTTGAGGTTATCAATAAAACTAAATTGTCATAGGGTACAATCGAAATATACGATAGTTACGATAGGATGTGCCTATGGCCATGCTTTTGTGTTGATTTGAGCGAGCTGATACAGAGGGGGGGGGGGACAACTCAGCTATTTTGAAAGTTCGCTTGAAGGTTCGGGATTACTGCAGACTCACATGCAAATATAATTGTCACGGAATGGTAGCATCTCGTGTACTGATAACTGGCCAGATTTGTAAATTCGCGTTAACTCTTTATTGCTTGGCATAACTCAAATGTTCCCCTAGTGTTCTCATTATGGAATCTATACGGATTATTGGGTTAGACCCTTCATTAGTGGCTTGCGGATGGGGCGTTGTTGAGTCTCAAGGGACAAAGCTACGGCACGTCGCGCATGGTGTTATCCGCCCGAATACTAAAGCTGATTTGCATTTACGCCTGCGAGAGCTTTACGAGACGATTACTGATGTTATTCGTTTGCATGACCCTTCCGAAGCCGCCGTGGAAGAAGCTTTCATGAAAAACAATCCTTCCAGCGCGATTAAGCTGGGCCACGCGCGGGCAGCTTGCCTTCTTGCGGGCAGCCTCGCAGGATTAGGCATAGGCGAATATTCACCGCGCTCTGTAAAAAAATCCGTCGTCGGAACTGGTACCGCAGACAAAACCCAAGTCGCCCATATGATGAATGTCTTGATGCCGGGATGCGGGGTCAAAGCGGGCGACGCGGCAGACGCGCTCGCGATTGCGGTTTGTCATTCTCACCGTGTCACGGCTGCGGGTGCATTATTTCGGAGAGTTTCGTGAGAGGCCAAAGCACATGATCGGGATGTTAACAGGGACTTGCCTCATGGTGGGTACAGGTGAAGCCATTTTGGATGTGAACGGCGTTGGCTATTTGCTGCAATGTGGCTCGCGCACGCTTGGAAAACTTGGCATTGGTCAGACGGCTTGCTTGCATGTGGAAACCCATGTGAGAGAGACAGCAATTACGCTTTATGGGTTTTATAGCGAAGAGGAGCGCGCTTGGTTTGTGCGTCTTCAATCTGTGCAAGGCGTTGGCCCCAAAGCGGCGCTCGCTATTCTAGATATTATGACGCCGGGGCAAATTCTATCTGCGGCGAGCCTTGAAGATAAAGCAGCCTTTGCCCGCGCTAAAGGTATAGGCCCTAAATCTGCGGGGCGTATTGCGATTGAACTTTCAGGTAAGCCTCCGCCAAAAGGGCGTGGTTTTCAACCCACCTTTGCCGCGCCAAGCGGCGGCAGGCCAACAGAAGAGCAGCGCAATGAGGGGCTATCTGATATGCAGCTTCGCAATGATGCTATTTCGGCGCTTGAGAATTTAGGCATTGGTCAATCCGATGCCTTGCGGGCCGTGGCCTCCGCCTATAACACATTCCTAGAAGACCCGCCGCTTGATGATTTGATTAAGGTGGCACTTAAGGAATTGAGTAAGTGAGAGTAATTTATAAGATATGTCATTCTGGCGCGGCGCATAGCGACGCCCGCAACTCATGTCTTGCCGGTTCCACGCTTTCCGTTTCAGTTTTTGTCTCAAATATTAAGGCATGGACACCGGCTATTGCTATCGCAATAGGGCGGTGTGACAGTAATTTTTA
>JALZWM010000009.1 GCA_023300105.1 Hellea sp. | reverse complement strand
GCTGTATCATCTGGCTTATGGTTGTGCCTGGTGTTTGGAAGCATTCATGAATGTTCCAAAGCGGACAGGCCCCGCCAAAGCGGGAGAAGTGAAAACGTCCCGCGCTGAAACGTTTCGAGACATTTCCTGCTACGTCAATACGGACGAAAAAGAAGGGGATGCCGCGCGCATCAGGTTTTTGCAAGGTTGTGAGGCGGTGGGCTGTTTGCTCATAACTAGTTCCGAAGCGATGACCGAGCAAATCAACATCATATTTGATGCGCTCGGCTTCTTTGAGGAAACGCGTATAGGGCATGAGCGTGGCGGCGGCAAAATAATTGGCTAGGGATGTCCGCATCAAGCCTTCGGCTTCGCGGCCGGGCAGATTTGCTGTCTTTACAATTTCATCAATAAGCTCGCGCTGTTCTAACATACCGATTTGATAGGCGAGCTGAAACCGTCGTCCCGATTGCCGCAAAAGCTCCGACAGGTTGATGCGCTTTGAGTGGCGATCAAAATAGCGTAGCATTTGCGGCATGATATCGATGGGAACAATGCGCACGCTCAGATCATGTTTTTCCTTTAGACGCTCAGTCAAAGCCGCATGAGGTTCGCGCTTTGTTAGGCCTAATTCCTCAGAGAGTTTTTCAGCGGCGGCGTCGAGGCGCGGGAAGAAGTTTTTCTGTTCATGGATAAAACGCCTCACGACTTCGACGGCTTCGGCGGATTGCTCTAACAATTCAACTTTATCTCTATCACCGGCCATATCAGTGTTGCGGCGCGCCAAATCACGGTGTTTGCTATAGAGCTTTAGCATGGCCTTGGCCGCATTGGGGCTCATATTAACGAGGTCTTCAGCTTCGCTTTTTGAAATGGAGCCGCCCTTAAAGAGGGGGTCTTTCATAACTTCATAAATTTCAGCCACAAGATGCGCGTCGCCTGCGCCTGTGAACTCGCTGATATCGAAATCATAGACTTCTGCCATTTTAAGCAAGACCTTGGCGGATAGGGCGCGTTGATTGCGTTCCATTAGGTTAAGGTAAGATGTTGAAATGCCTAGGTCTTCTGACATACGGACCTGTGTGATGCCTAATGCCTGACGAAAGCGCCTTAAGCGTGGACCGATCAATAATTTTTCAGGTTTTTGACTCATAATTTTACAACATTTACAAAATATACAAAAAATATATTACATTTTTTACAAAAATACCTATAATTTACAATTACTTATAGCAAAGTAATTTCATTTGTAAATATAGTATGACTAGTTCT
This sequence comes from Hellea sp., assembly GCA_023300105.1. GTDB lineage: Bacteria > Pseudomonadota > Alphaproteobacteria > Caulobacterales > Maricaulaceae > Hellea. Next base: position 4,460 of record JALZWM010000009.1, on the reverse strand, counting down.
TAAGTGGAGTTAGTTATGAATATCGCTGCCGTAAACACAGACCAACCTATCCCGCGTCACCGGGTGCTGGCTAAGATCGTTGGAAAAACTGCTAATCGTTATGCCGATGTCCTTACACCGGACGCGATGCTCTTCTTGGCGGACCTTGAACGCCGCTTTGGACCTCAGCGCCGAATATTGCTTGAAAACCGCCGCTTGCAACAAGAACGCTTTGATGACGGTGAAATGCCAACGCAGCCTGTCGAGACCGCGCATATTCGTAACAGTATGTGGGAAGTTGACCCTTGCCCGCCCGCGCTCAAAGATCGCCGCGTTGAAATTACGGGGCCTGTTGACCGTAAGATGATGATTAATGCGCTAAACTGCGGCGCTAAAATGTTTATGGCTGATTTTGAAGATGCCTCCAGCCCGACCTTTTCTAATATGATCGAAGGTCAAATCAACATGTTTGATTATGCGCGCGGGGACTTGTCTTTAAAGACAGATAAGAAATCCTATGAGCTCGGCGAAGAGACAGCCACGATGTTGGTGCGTCCGCGCGGTTGGCACCTTGAAGAAACAGGCATTACCGTTGACGGTAAGCCTATGTCGGCAAGCCTTGTCGATTTTGGTTTGCACTTTTTCCATAACGCGAAGCTTTTAGCCAGTAGCGGTGAGGGGCCTTTTTACTACTTACCTAAAATCGAGAGTTATCAAGAAGCGCGCCTCTGGAATGATGTTTTCAACTTTGTACAAGCTGTTCGAGATATTCCTAATGGGACGATTAAAGTTACGGTCCTGATTGAGACGCTACCTGCCGCCTTTCAAATGGATGAAATTCTTTATGTTCTTCGCCGCCATATCACGGGCTTAAACTGTGGGCGTTGGGATTATATCTTTAGCTATATTAAAACGCTGCGCAATCATAAGCAGTTTGTCCTGCCCGACCGCGCGCAAGTCGGCATGGACCGCAATTTTCTTTCTGCCTATGCGTCTCGCCTCGTTGAGACCTGTCATAGACGCCGCGCACACGCGATGGGCGGGATGGCCGCGCAAATTCCGGTTAAGAATGACGCGGCGGCGAATATTGCGGCCTTTACAAAAGTTCGCACGGATAAAGAGCGTGAAGCTAAACTGGGGCATGATGGAACATGGGTGGCGCATCCAGACCTGGTGCCTGTGGCTATGGATGTTTTTGATGCGCACATGCCAACAAAACATCAAATTCATAAAAAGCGCCAATTTCCTAATATCTCTGATGAGGCTATGTTGTCACCGCATAGCGGTAGCATCACCGAAGGCGGCGTGCGGACAAATATCGAAGTCGGTATTCGTTATATTGCCGCGTGGCTGTGCGGGCGCGGCGCTGTGCCTATCCATAACCTGATGGAAGATGCGGCTACCGCTGAAATCTCCCGTAGCCAAATTTGGCAATGGCTAGCTCACAGCGCCAATGTTGAGATGGAAGGCGGCTTTAAAGAGACGCTGACGAAGCGGCTTTATGAGCGCATTTATAATGAAGAGTTGACAAAACTCGCTTCTGAACTTGGTCCAGAAAAATTTGCTGAAGGCCGCTTCCCTGAAGCCGCCGATATTTTCACCCAGACGGCGACAGCGCAAGTCCTGCCTGAATTTCTAACTATTCCTGCTTACTCACTACTGGAGGCTTAATTGACCTATTCTACTACACTTAAAGCGCTTGAAAAAAGATATCCAAAAGGCGCGCCCGCTGGAATCAATCTCGAAGACCTTGCGCAGCTAAAAACGCAAAACACTTTTGAGACTCATCTCGATATTGCCAAATCTATGGCAACTGTGATGCGCGCTGACATGGCGCGTTATGACAGCGATAGTAGTAAGTTCACACAATCTCTTGGCTGTTGGTCTGGCTTTCACGCCATGCAAATGATGCGCGCGATTAAACGCCAAAAGGGAACGCTTGAAGGCTCTTATGTTTATCTTTCTGGCTGGATGGTTGCAGGTCTGCGTAACCGCTTTGGTCATTTGCCCGATCAGTCTATGCACGAAAAAACATCCGTTGTTGATCTTATCCAAGAGATTTACACGTCTCTAAGGCAAGCTGACGAGGTAGACCTTAATGATCTTTTTGCTGAGCTAAAAGCGGCGAGCAGCCAAAAAGAAAAAGACGTCATAATCGCGAAAATAGACAGCCATGAAACATATGTACGCCCTATCATTGCTGATATTGATGCGGGCTTTGGGAACGTTCACGCGACTTACCTCTTAGCCAAAGAAATGATCAAGGCGGGGGCATGTTGCCTTCAAATTGAAAATCAAGTTTCTGATGCCAAACAATGCGGCCATCAAGATGGTAAAGTTACAGTTCCGCGCGAAGATTTCGTTGAGAAGCTGCGCGCCTGCCGTATGGCCTTTGAAGAGCTTGGTGTTGATGACGGGGTTATTGTGGCTCGGACTGACTCTCTGGGCGCTGGCCTTACACAGAAAATCCCTGTGTCTACTCAGGTTGGCGACGCGGCCTATGAATATACTAAGTGGCTCGAGACTGAAGCTGTAACAGAGGCAAGCCCCTTATCAGAAGGCGACGTTGCGCTCTTCATCGATGAGCAGCTTGTCAAACCTGTGCGCCTTCCCAATGGTCTTTATAAGTTTAAAGACGGCACGGGCGAAGCCCGCGTTATTGAAGACTGTATTTCATCGCTTAATGACGGCGGGGCTGATCTTCTTTGGATTGAAACAGCGACGCCAAATGTCGCTCAGATTGCGAATATGGTGAGGCAAGTGCGCGAGAAAGCGCCCCATGCAAAGCTAACATATAATAATAGCCCATCCTTTAACTGGACGCTGAACCTGCGAAAACAAGTGCGTCAAGACTGGATTGAAAACGGCACTATTTCTGCTGATGATTATCCTGATAATACGCAGCTTATGTCGGCGGCCTATGATGAAGATAAGCTTGGTCTCGAAGCCGATGCCCGACTTCAGGCGTTCCAAACGGATATCGCCCGCGAAGCTGGCGTGTTCCATAACCTGATTACCTTGCCAACATTCCATGGTACGGCGAAAGTTATGAATGATTTATCTGAAGGTTACTTCGGCGAGCAAAAAATGCTGGCTTATGTCAAAAATATTCAACGTGAAGAAATTCGTACAAATGTCTCAGCTGTGAAGCATCAGCATGAAGTTGGCTCAAACCTCGGGGATGATTTCAAAGAGATGACAGGCGGCGAGCGTGCGCTCAAAGCGGGCGGCGCGCATAACACGATGAACCAATTTGAAACTGCCGCTTAGTCACATTAAACTCCATCATCCCCCAATAAAGGTGGAGTTGAATAACCGGCGAAGGAAACTTCGTCGGTTTTTATGTGCTCAAACTTGGTTCACTGTACCAAGCATTATAGGGGGCTTTCTATTGGACTAAATTATTGACGCGGGCGAAGGTATTGGTCAAAATTTTGGTCATCTTCGAAGCTTTAGACGTTAGGAAAATATCTAAGCCCCTTTCATCTAAGGTAAAACATTGTGGAATGTCTGCATGTGCGTCACTCTCCCGGCAACATATCTTGAAATCTTCGAATTCGGGATGCTCAACTGTATTTTCTAGCAGGACAATGAGATTAGCTAGCTTCTCATGTTCGGCATACCGTTCCTTTATTGTCTGAACAGCGTCTGGAGTGCCTTCTGCAATAAAAAAATAACCGCCATCAGTATAAATTTTTATGCCTGTTATGCCCAAATTTTTGCAGACGGTATAAATTCTATCTATTGATGCGGGGTCAATGATAATGGACTCGTTTTGAGAGACATTGCCTGAAAAAATAAGTTGTTTAATCATATGGCCTTCATATTCCCCTGTTTTGCTATTATGCACTCATGATTATTAATATTAAATTACAACTATAAGTTTTGCGTTCTCTTATCTTGCTCACCGCTCTGTTATGGCGCATAAGAGTTTTCCGAGGGGCATCTGTTGATTTGGTTTACAAACTAACAGATTGAGACGTACCCTTAGGTCCCAGACGGGGTCTTGGAACTTGATCCGGTTGATACCGGCGGTAAGGACGGGGTTTGATAATGAAGACTTTGACATCATTGATGGTCATGGCGTGTTTAAGCAGCACAGCTATTGCGCATGAACATCACTCAAAAGAGCTTCATTCAAAAGAGCATTCCTCTATAACTGTCTCAGGACAAGCGCAATATATCGCAAACGAAGCCGTCCTTATTACCCACGGCGAGACCAAGGTGATGTTTGACCCTCTGCCGCTCTCGGGCTTTGGAACTTACCCTGAAACATCAGACGAAGACATTGCCGCCATGATGGCAGGCGAGGGTGCTTATAAGGGGATGGACGCTGTTTTTATTAGTCACGCCCATACGGACCATTTCTCAGCGGAGAAGATGATAGCCTATATGACCGCCCAGCCAGAAGTGTGGCTCATCGCGCCAAAGCAAGCTTTGGATATGATGACAGAGGACGCGGCGTGGGACGCAGACCTAGA
>JALZWM010000008.1 GCA_023300105.1 Hellea sp. | reverse complement strand
GCGTTTCATATCTAAGTAGCGTAATTGTTTGCACATCCAAGGTATGGGCACCGGGCAAACCTACGGTTTGCGTCGGTGTGACATGATTTTGAATGTCGCTATTACAGAACTGAACACAATACTTAAGTCATGTCTTGAGTTTTAGAAATCACTATTTTTGTTGGAATTTTTTTAGACGACCTAATCAAAAAATCACTCCGTCCCCTTCAACTTCGTCATCTGATCTCGCAATCTCGCCGCTTCCTCAAACTCCAAATTCTCGGCCGCTTGGAACATGCGTTTCTCTAGGTCTGCCAACACTGCGATGATATTTCCGCCGCCGACAAATGCCTCTTGGTCTTCGGCGACCTCTAGGAACTTTTTCTTGATTTGGCCGCTTGGGGTGTAGCGGTTTGCGTTGTCTTTTATGTCTTGTGAGGCTTCGCTATCGCCGACGATATCAGCGACGCCGCGCGAGATAGATTGCGGGGTGATGCCGTGCAGTTCATTATGGGCGACTTGGCGTACTCGTCTTCTGTCTGTCTCGTCCATGGCGCGCTGCATCGAGCCTGTGACCTTATCGGCGTAGAGCACGACAAAGGCGTTGGCGTTTCGGGCGGCGCGGCCAATGGTTTGAACCAGTGACGTTTCAGAGCGCAGGAAGCCTTCTTTATCCGCATCCAAAATTCCGACGAATGCACATTCGGGAATGTCGAGTCCTTCGCGGAGCAAGTTAATCCCAATCAGCACATCAAATTTACCGAGGCGCAGGTCGCGGATAATCTCGATACGTTCCAGCGTATCTACATCACTATGCATATAACGCACGCGTATGCCTTGGTCGTGCATATATTCCGTCAGGTCTTCGGCCATTTTCTTGGTCAGGGTCGTGACCAAAGAGCGGTAGCCCTCCGCCGCGACGCGCTTAACCTCGTGAATGACATCATCGACTTGGTTGGCCCCGTCTGTGGAGACAGGACGCACCTCTACGGGCGGGTCGATAAGGCCTGTGGGGCGAATGACCTGTTCCGTGAACACGCCCTCTGTGGCCGCCATTTCCCATTTACCGGGGGTGGCCGAAACATGCACGGTTTGAGGCCGCATGGCGTCCCATTCCTCGAATTTAAGCGGGCGGTTATCAAGGCAGCTTGGCAGGCGGAAACCATGCTCGGACAGCGTGCCTTTGCGGTTGGCATCGCCTTTACTCATCGCGCCGATTTGCGGCACGGTGACGTGGCTCTCATCGGTAAAGAGGAGCGCGTTTTCGGGCAGATACTCAAACAGCGTCGGAGGCGGCTCGCCCGGCTTACGCCCCGTCAGGTAACGTGAATAGTTTTCAATACCCGTACAGAACCCTTGCGCCGCCATCATTTCCAAATCAAATTCTGTGCGCTGGGTCAGGCGCTGGGCTTCGAGCAATTGCCCGCTCGCTTCATATTCTTTGAGGCGGTGGTTGAGTTCTTTCTTGATGCCTTTCATCGCGGCCTGAATGGTCGGGCGCGGAGTGACGTAATGCGAGTTCGCATAGATACGCACAGCGTCCATTGTGTGCAGGCTCTTCCCCGTCAGCGGGTCAAAGGCGGTGATGCTCTCAATCTCGTCGCCAAAGAAATCAAAGCGCCAGGCTGTATCATCATAATGGGCAGGAAAGATTTCAACGCAATCACCGCGCACCCGAAACGCGCCGCGCTGAAAGGCGAGGTCATTGCGCTTATATTGCAGGTCAACTAATTGCCCCATGAACACGCGCGGATCAATTTGCTGCTCTTTGGACATATCCAGCGTCATCTCGGTATAGGTCTCAACCGAGCCGATACCGTAAATGCAAGAGACGGAAGCAACGATGATACAATCATCACGTTCCAAAATTGCCCGCGTCGCGGCGTGGCGCATACGGTCAATTTGCTCATTCACCGAGCTATCTTTTTCAATGAAGGTATCTGTCCGCGCGACATAGGCTTCGGGCTGATAATAATCATAGTAAGAGACGAAATACTCGACGGCATTATCGGGGAAGAAGCTTTTGAATTCTGAATAAAGCTGCGCGGCGAGGGTTTTGTTGGGCGCCATAATCAGGGCAGGGCGCTGGGTTGCCTCAATAATCTTTGCCATGGTGAAGGTCTTACCTGACCCCGTCACCCCCAACAGGACTTGGTCGCGTTCAACCGCGTTCAGCCCGCCAACAAGCTCTTCAATCGCTTTGGGTTGGTCGCCCTTAGGTTCAAACTCCGAGACAAGCCGAAAGGCTTTCCCGCCCTCAGATTTCTCGGGCTTATTCGGACGATGAGGCTGCCAAAGAACGGGCGCCTCACGAACCTCGGTATTTGAAGGCGGCGGCATAGTAGAAAGTTAGTCGGTTTTATTCAAATTGCAACTCATCAACGTCTTTGGTCTTAAATTCTTTAATCTTGAATACGGGGCTATAAATTTTCTTCTATTAGTTTGAATTCAGACTACAGCTAGGAGTTGACATCATTAACAGTTAGTTTCATTACAAGTCTGTAATAATGAGGGAAGATCAGCAGATGCGTCTATTTCAGGGTATAATCATTCTATTGTCATTTATCGTTTTAGCGGCCTGCGGCGGCGGAAGCTCAAATACGTCTTCATCTTCTGGTCCTACTGGGGCTTCTGGTGGCGGCGGGTCCGTAAATACTGATACGCTCAGCCTATCGGCCTCCAGTGCGAATGTAACTGGGATACAATTTGAAGCTCTACCTGAACCGCGAACTATTCGTGCAGCATTTTCGGGAGATAATACTGCAGGTGTAGTTGTGGGGACATTGCCAGGTGTCGACTCTGTTCCGTTCTGGTTGACGGTTGATACGACGCAGACGACAGAGAATTCGGGGGATATAATTATTTCTGCCGAAACAACTGATCTTCCAGAAGGGCTGTATCTATTCACACTTCGCGTGGTTACAGTGGACGCTAATCAAAACGTACTCAACCAAGCGGATATCAATGTGCAATATGATGTTGTAGCGGGGACAGCTCTCTCGATTTCTCCGCAAAGTATCAATGTTGAAATGCATGAAACAAGTGATCCTATAACTGAAACAGTCTCCGTCACGGCGGGTGATTATACGTGGAGTACCTTTGGTATTGACGCGAATGTGAGTGTTGATACTGGACTAGGATCGCAGGATGTAGAGATTGAAATATTCCCGCCAATGCCCGAATTTCTTGATGCTAACGGTGAATATACTGGGTTTGTAGATTTTGTTGCGGATGAATCTTCTGGCAATCATGCGATGTATGAAATCAATTTTAAAATTTTTCCAACGCTGAATGTTTTTTCTGCCGATTATAATTTTGATGCCACTAGCGGCGGTGAGAACACAGCGCCTAAGGGCGTAAATCTCGATGGACAAGGCTTAAACTGGCAAGCCTCAGCTGACCAAAATTGGGTCGTGTTTTCTGCGGCGAGCGGGGGGATTACGACGGATGATGCTTTATTTGGCAATGCTGGCGATGATTTTACTATTGCTGTAGACCCTACAAACCTAAGCGAGGGCGTTCATCAAGCGGTTGTAACCGTAACGGCAGAAGTTGGTCAATCGATAGACATCCCCGTGTCGGTTACTGTTGGACCGCAGGTTATAATTGCAAGTAGCAAAGCTGTTGCCTTCACCGAGGTGCCGGGCATTTCAAAACTTGAGGCAATAATACCAATTATGCATGTCTCTGGGCGTAGCGTTCCTTGGACGGCATCGACGAATGTGAGTTGGTTGTCATTTGGGGCGAGCGGTATCACTGGTGATGATATAGTTCTGATTGCTGATAGTAGTGCACTTGGGAATGGCGTACACGAAGCTATAATTTCTTTGTCTTCATCTGACCCTTTAGTCACGAATACTGAAACAATCGCAGTTGGTCTTTATAAAAGCAGTACGGCGCCTGTTACGCGCTCTGTTCCTATAGGAAGTGTAAATACGGATGCCATAAAGCTTATCTCTGACCCCGTAAGACCCTATGTTTATGTGAGCAAAGGCGATGAAGAATTAGTGGGGTATAATATGTTTACGGGCGATGTGGTCGGCGCCTCTATAAACCCTACAACCCGAATAAAAGGTTTGACGATTTCCGATGATGGTGAAACGCTTTATGTCTCAGAGGGAGGGGCAACACCCAGTACGCAAGAGATAAGTTTATCTACGGGTACGGTACTGCAAACGTGGCCTGTCGGATCAAATGACATTGATTTTGTAAGATTAAAAGGCGTTCCGCATTTGGGGCTTGCTTCAGGTGAAATTCTAAATGCCCTTGATGGTCAGGTTGTTGGGGCATTCTCTAGCCCTCAAAATGAAATTATTGATTTAAGTAAAAACGGTCAAACTTTGTGTACGGCAAATAGAAATTCGGGGCCTTTAACGAGCCAGTGTTATAGTCTTGTAGGGTTTTCAGGATATCCGTCGGGACCGGTTACATTCTCACAAGCTGTCCAAAATGAGTTTAACTTATTAGGTGGGTTTACGGATAATATTGTTGTCTCTGATGATGGCGCGGCGATGTATCTTGCTTCTAATAACCCAAGGTTTCATTCTTTGGACACAACCGATATGACTGAAAATTCGAACGGTTTCGCGGCGGATAATTTTCCAAGCAGCGTCGCGCTTGGAACGGATGGTCGAATCTATGGTGCATATGATGATTTTCAAAATAACCGTGAGGCCGTCCGTGTATATGATGCTGAGGGCAACACTTTAGGGACAACATCATTTCCTACAGAAATCCTCGAGGGCCGAACTTTGATGGTGTCTTCTGACAGTTCACAATTGGCCGCAATTTCGTCTGGATTTTTAATAGGAGATCAAGATTTTCCCGAATTTAACTTAGAGATTACGCCTGTTCCCTAGGGAGAAGGATTAGTATTCCTCTGAGCCAAGTTCGGGTGTTAGACGGGCTTCAACCACCACCATAGGCGGCGATTAAGCCTATGATGGGACGCTTGAGCGTGACGTTGAAATGGAACTTGCCGTCACAAAAAAACCGTCCGAGACTTTCGTCTCGAACGGCCTTTGAATACCTTAGTATAAAATGTTCTTAACTACGTTCGAATGAACCCTAGGTTCGCCGTGTCGAATCTAGATAAATTCGGGAAGACCCCCGCGAGTTCATCGCTGTTTAGCCCAAACCAACTCCCCATCGTCGCGGCATATTGCTCGACTGACACGGAAGGAATTAAGCTGGCGCGGCCTGGCGCATGTCTTTCGTTCCCGGCTTCTGCCTCGTCTAAGGTGCCATAGATGTTTTTACCTTCTACGCTTCCGCCTGCTACAAATTGATGTCCGCCCCAGCCGTGATCTGTGCCACTACCATTATCAACCAAGCTTCTACCAAAGTCTGACATTGTGAAAACAACAACGTCATCCCATAATCCAAGTTCAAGCATCGCTGCTTTAAATGAGGCTATGGCTGTTGCAATGCTGGTATGCCCAATTTCAAGACTATCAGCTTGCAAAGCATGCGTATCAAACCCATCGAGTGTTGCATAAAATGTTTGTCTTGGCGCGTTGAGCGATTGTTGTATTTGAATGGTACGTGCTATCGCATTCATTTGCGAAGATAGAGAGTCATTGGCGAATGTCGTTGCCATTGGGACACTATTATTGAGGGCTGTGGTATAGGTTTGTGATAGTTTAAGTGAATTGGCATTTATGCCTCTAATATCACGTGAAAATAATTTTTCATCCGAGAGATTCGCTGTTTTTATTAACGCTTCTAAACGCTCCCGTGCTTCAAAAGCACCCGGTCTTACCCCGATTAAACGATTGTCGGTTAACGAGCTTAAAACTGTCGCGCCAGTGTTAGATATACGGTAAGGGCGAATAGTATTTCCAAATAGAAACGCGTCATTACTAGAAGGCGTTATGGCCATGAAATCAGCATTAGAAGATGGACTGGAGGCATTTATGGCATCAAGCATTAACCCGCCCCAGCCTTTACCGCGGCCTTCTAAGCTTAAAGACATCCAAGTTGATTGTTGGTCATTGTGAGAATATAAACGGTTGGGTAAAATAGCGGTACCGTTGGACATAAATTCACGCGCGGTTGGCTCAATAAGGGGGCCTGTCCCGCCCACAATTGCAAGGTCGCCATCTTCAAACATTTGATGTAACGGCGCTAAAGCTTGGGGGAGTGCGAATTCACGTCCGCCAAATGAGGCCCCGTTATTGGGGTTAAGTTTTAAGAGATTTTCACGAAAACGAGACGATGTCCCGTTCGTTGAATCATAGCTTTCGAATAGGCTCGCCCGAGTGGCGGCAAGTTTATCATAGCTTGCTTGGTCATATGGCAGAACAGTATCTGCATGATCCATTCCGCCCTTAAGCGAAATGCAGACCATAGCTTTATAGCCGCCAGTAGATGCTGCATGAGCGCGTGGCGCCAATGCGGATAGTGCACCAAAACTTGTCGCAAAGCCCATAGCACTCGTGTTTCTTAGAAAGTGTCGTCTTGATATATTAGCCATTTTGTTTCTCTCTACCAAGTAACTGAAAATGTTGGAGATGTTAGGAATAGATAAGTTGCAAACCGCGCAATGACTGTTCTGTCTGCGGTTTCGTTATTTGTATCAAAGCGAATATCTATATTTTGAAGAAGTGATATGAAAGCGTCACGTTCTGTAGATGATAGTCTTTGCCCCGTAAGGAGAACATCTAAATGATCAACTAAGGCAGGAATATTATCTGCCAATGCCATTTCATCTGAATAATTAGGGACATAAGTGGGTATTGCACTATCGTATACGCGAAAGGAATTAAAGGCGAATCCAGCCAGAACATTATTTTGACCCAAAGATGATGTGGCGTCCAAGAGTTGCAGCTCTGGAGCTACAACATCGAAATCGCCGCTTTGAGTACCCGGTGCAACATAGCCTGGACGATAAAAGTTAAACACAGAATTCGATCTGAAAGGATGTTGCCCTAACCCTTCATCAGAGGTGGCAGTGTTCCGAAATATAATTACATTATGACTATTAACTGTAGTCGGATCGATAAGTGCTCGTACGAAATTTGTGACCTTTAGCACAGGTTCTTTGATTTTACCCAAAGACGCGTCTTGAACGACCTCGTTATGTAAATCAGGGTCCATAAGAATTGCCGCAAGCGTCGCTTTAAGGTCTCCTCGTTGGCCTGTTCCAAATTGGCGACCACTAGGTGTTACAAAAAGACCATCTTTAAAGGCACTGGCAACACGTTCAACATTTGAAGGTGTTGGGTCTGTGGCGGTAAAACGCTGAATGAGTTGCCTTGCAATAAAGGGCGGAACATTCGGATGGTTGAAAATAGCATCAAGCGCGATACTAATAGACTGGTCACCGGGTGTATTCTCTGGAATAACTGTACCAAGGAACGATTTTTCTAAAGTTGAATGCCTAGAGTCTAACATAATCATGGGGCGGTCATGACCAAATCCAATAATGTCTTGTTCATTCAAATTCAGCGTGCTGACATTCGTATTGCCCTCAGTATTGACAACTAGGCCGGTGAATACACGTGACAGGCCTATGATATCATCAGGCGTATATGTCTCTATTTCATTTCCTGCACTATCGCGCTTCAATGTTCCGTTGAGATTAAGTTCTGCAACTCCTATTGAAAATAGTTGTAAGATTTCTCGCGCGTAATTTTCATCAGGCATGCGGCCTGTAACCGGATCACCTTTTTGATTGCCTTCATAGGTGAGCCAATTCGCCATCGCAGGAGAATAAGTGACATCTTGTAGCAAATCGCGATAGTTCCCGAAGGCATTATTGATTAAAATATCCTGATAATGAGCACGTCTACGTTGTAGCAATACTCTTTGTATATCAGAATAAACTAAAATTTGTGACAAAGCGTAAGCCATACGCTGGCGCAATTGATCATCGGAAGAAATCATCTGGTCCCAATATTGATGAGACGCATAACTAAATAATGCACCTTCGGTGTCGCCTTTCTGACCAGCGGCGACGTCATCAAAGGTTAAAGATGCAGGTTTAGCGAACTCATCCGTTAACCAGTCTTCAATATTTTCTGATTGAAGCTCTGCAATATCTGTTTTTGTCGCCCCGAATGTTGCGAATGTCAGAAATCTTGTAGCTTCTGCTTCACTTTCAATTTTTGGCGTAACACTGACAGGTTCAACGGGTGTTTCGGGTGCAGGGCTTGGTACAGGGCTTGGTACAGGGATCGGTTGAACCGGTGAACCTGATGTTGAATTTGGAAAATTCTGAATATGCGGGGTTCCACTACTACCGCCGCAAGCTGTGAAAAAGATTGAAACGCTTAAGCAGATCCAAAATTTATTAATTTTATTAACCATGAAGGGGTTTCCATTAATTAAATACTTTAAGTGAGCTCAATGAGAGCTGAATTTATATTTAAACTCAGCTTCATTATCTTGTCTTTTACATGACTTAGAGATGTGAATAATTAATTAGAAATGTATTACTACATGTTTATATTATGTGGTTTAAATGGGCTTAATTTAAGTGCCGGTATTTTATTTCCAGTATTAGTTTTCAGATATCTTCCAAAGACATTTATTTCAAAATACGCCCACAAAAAAACCGTCCGAGACTTTCGTCTTGAACGGCTTTTACATAAAGACTTTTGTATGAGCCCTTTATTCTATCTGTATTGTTGAACCCGCGTTGTACGTAGTCCTGCAATCCCGTGACTCTCAATGGATCGCTGCCAAGCTAGAAATTCTTCTGAAGACAAGCCGTAACGTTCACACGCTCCGTCTAGTGTCAATAAACCACCGCGTACTGCGGCAACAACTTCTGCTTTACGGCGGATAACCCAGCGGACTGTACTTGGCTTTGGCAAATCAGCCAAAGTCAGAGGTGTCCCCTCAGGACCAATTACCACATTCTCTCTTTTTTTAACCCTATCTGACATTTGCTACGCCCTTTTCTTATTATGAAAACCGTATATGTCAGGGTTCTTAAAAAGAGTTTAAGTTGTGCTGAAAAAAGTCAACAAAAACAGTTGTTTACGAAGGTTAACAGAAATAAATCAGGGTTAATAAAGCTTTACGGAAACTCTATCGAATTGATTCTATTGACTCTTTTATTGGCGTACACAAAGACTCTGTATCGACTTGACACAAAAGCCTTTCTATATGAGGCGTGAATAAAATTAGATTTTTTTTTAAGAAATGCGATTTCGGAACCAAAATGAGCTCTAAACTGGCAAATAACGTCAATTCTTTAGGTTTTTCCAAGCCTGAATCTGAAACGCGGGTTGTCGTGGCAATGAGCGGCGGGGTGGATAGCTCTGTCTGTGCGGCTATGCTGGCGCGGCAGGGCTATGACGTTATTGGCGTGACCTTGCAGCTCTATGATCATGGGGCGGCGATTAAGAAAGCTAAAGCGTGCTGCGCGGGGCAAGACATATATGATGCTAAGCGCGTCGCCGAGATGATGGACTTCCCGCATTATGTTTTGGACTATGAGAGTAATTTCAAAGAACAAGTCATTGAAGATTTCGCTGATACTTACCTTAAAGGCTCAACGCCTATCCCGTGTGTGCGTTGCAATCAGACGGTTAAGTTCAAAGACCTTTTAGAGGTCGCCAAAGACCTTGGCGCGGACTGCATGGCAACCGGGCATTATATAAAGCGCGTGGACGGCCCGAACGGGGCAGAGCTTCACCGCGGCTTTGATGGCGGCAAAGATCAAAGTTATTTTCTCTTTGCGACAACACATGCGCAGCTCGACTTTCTCCGCTTTCCTTTGGGCGGTATGGAGAAATCAGAGACGCGCAGGCTGGCTGTAGAGCTTGGGCTGAACGTGGCGAGTAAACCTGATAGTCAAGATATCTGCTTTGTCCCGACAGGAAAATATACGGATGTCATTGAAAAACTAAGGCCCAACGCCGCTGTGCCGGGCGATATTGTGCATATGGATGGTCGTGTTTTAGGGCAGCACCGCGGTATCATGTATTATACGATTGGCCAAAGACGTGGGCTGGGCTTGCCAGATGGCTCAGGCCTAGACCCGCTTTTCGTTGTGAGTATCGACGCGGAGACTAATCATGTTATCGTCGGGCCACGTGAGGCGTTGCTACGATCTAAAATATGGCTCACGGATATTAATTGGCTAGGCGATGGTGGTTTCGGCGCAGAGCTTGACGGCCAAGCGGTTAATGTCAAAATCCGCTCAACACGCCCGCCTGTACCTGCAACCTTTCGTTTAATCGGTAATGAAATGGTGGTCGAGCTTGCAGAGCCAGATATGGGAATTTCCCCCGGTCAAGCCTGCGTATTCTACGCGACTGATAAAAGCGCTGCAAGAACGCTTGGCGGAGGGTGGATAACGCGCACAGATTAGGTTAAGTTGTTTCGTCGGAGCACAGCTCATTCTAGTGGAGAAAAATTATGGCCGTTATGAAATCAGTTCAGATTATGTCTGAAAGCACTAAGTCTTTTGAAGATGCAATTTCGAATGCTGTGAAGCGGACAGCTAAATCCGTGAAAAACATTCGCTCTGCAAATATTCAAAATCAATCTGTCACGATTGAAGGTAATGATATTGCAAATTACCGCGTCAACCTTATGATTACATTTGAAGTTGCTTAATTTTTATTCCAGCGGGTTTCCCGCCGTATTTTCGGGTTTTATATGTTAGCCCTCGCCTTTGTGATTGTTGGGCTTTTGGCTTGGTATCAAATTAAAATGAACCGTGAAGCCCGTAAAAATAATCTCAAACGTATTCAGGATGAAATAAAACGGCTTGAAGCGTCGAAAATAAAACAAGAAAATATAAAGTAAGAAAATCGAGAGTAAGTCTATGTCCAAATCACCCATCCAAGATCCTGTTGTTATTGTGGGTATGGCCCGCACACCCATGGGCGCGTTTCAAGGTGCGTTCTCTACAGTGCAGGCCTCAACCCTTGGGGCGGCGGCGATTATTGGCGCTGTCGGAGAAGCAGGCGTTGCCACTGAAGATGTAGAGCAAGCAGTGATGGGCTGCGTGTTGGCAGCGGGGCAAGGACAAGCCCCTGCGCGGCAAGCTGCGATTAAAGCAGGCCTCGGTGAGGACTGCGAAGCGACAACTGTGAACAAGATGTGCGGCTCTGGTATGCAGGCGGCAATTATGGTTCATGACGCGATTAAAGCAGGCTCTGTGAATATCGCTGTGGCTGGCGGCATGGAGTCGATGACAAATGCGCCGTACCTCTTGCCTAAGGCCCGCGGCGGCATGCGCATGGGCGACCAGAGCGTTGTCGACAGTATGATGCATGATGGCCTCACAGACGCCTATGAAGGCAATGCGATGGGCGTCTTTGCCGATATGATTGCAGGGGAGTATCAGTTCACCCGCGAGCAGCAGGATGCCTACGCCATAGAATCTGTGCGCCGCGCAAAAGCTGCGCAAGAAAAAGGCGAATTTGAGCGCGAGATTAAACCGTTTAATGTCAAACACCGCAAAGGCGATATCCTCGTCACCGAAGACGAAGGCCCGAAAAACGCCCGTCCTGAGAAAATTCCTGACCTGCGTCCTGTCTTTACCAAAGACGGAACCGTCACGGCGGCCAATGCGAGCTCTATTAATGACGGCGCGGCGGCGCTTGTCATGATGCGTAAATCAGACGCTGAAAAAGGCGGACATAAAGTCTTAGCCGAAATCGTCTCTCACGCGGCCCACGCCCATGCGCCCGCTTACTTTACCACGGCCCCTGTGCACGCAATGAACAAGGCTTTGAAAAAGGCTGACTGGAATGCCGCCGATGTTGATCTCTGGGAAATCAATGAAGCTTTCGCCGTCGTCCCTATGATTGCCATGCAAGAGCTTGGCCTTGACCATGACATCGTCAACGTTAATGGCGGCGCCTGTGTTTTGGGGCACCCTATCGGCGCTTCAGGCGCGCGTATCATCACAACGCTTATCGCGGCGATGGAAAAACGCGGCGCGAAAAAAGGCGTCGCAAGCCTGTGCATCGGCGGCGGCG
>JALZWM010000007.1 GCA_023300105.1 Hellea sp. | reverse complement strand
CAAATTTTGCCAAAACATACGGCCAGGAGATTGTTCTTTTTTAGCAGGATGCAATTCCCACGCAGGATAGACATCCGCATAAGCCTCGAGAAGATTGCCAGCGAATTCAGCGTATTTTTTCTCCCCAGTCAGCTCATATATCTGGCCCGCATTATAAATCAGCGTTGAATTAGCCTTATGCGTTTCATGCGTATATCCGCCGCCAGGATCTTTAGGGACAGGGACATTTAGCGGAAGCGCCATTTGCGCCGCAATACCCGACTTAGCTTGTTCCAAAGTCGCATCAAAACCGCTCGCTTGTGAACCCGTAACTACCGATGAGTCCTGCAATGGGGAAACGCCCTCTTGTTGACCACAAGCTATCAAACCGCCAAGCGCAAAGCCTGCTGTCAGCAAATAAGTAAGTCCTAATTTCATGGGTTAAGCCCCTGATTGTCTTCAATGACGGCTGTATTTTTCAAAACACTATTAAGCTCAAACACATTCGGCGTAGGCACTTTAACAAAGTTGTTTTTTGTAATCCGTGTCTTTGGTTCGCCAACGGTGTGATTAATCAAAAATGCGGGACTATCCTCAAATGCATTTCCTGACATGTCAGTCACCTGCACGCCGTGCAAATATATCGATGATTTAGACTTATTGCGCTTATCTTTACCAACAGATGTCAGTGTCGAATCCGTCATGTTAAAATGAGGGCCGAATGTACTTTCATCTCTCCCGCCGCGATAATAATCGACGAGTGAATGTCCTATATTTTTAAAACTTGAGTTTTCAATGGTGAGGTACTCGGAATTGTAGATACCGTAATCATCGCTTTCTTTATCTAACTTTAGAATAGCGCCAGACACATTTTCAAACTCAGAATTTTGAATGAGAATATTATCAGCAAATGTACCTTTAGATGTCGTGACGATATTAAAAGAATGATTTGTATCAATGTCAGTGAAGCTACTGTCGATGACCTCAAGACGGTAATTCCGCAGCATTGAGTATGGGCTCGTCCGAATGACGGAGTTGCCTGCATTATCAGGACTGTCATCACCTGAAATATTCAAATTCACAAGCTTCAAGCTGCCACCATTCAATATTTCAAAAAGGGCTGTGCGCTGAAAGGTCAGGTTAACTTCGCCTTTGCCTTTGAACGTCAAAGGCTTGTCTAATTTAAGAAATTTACTGACGACATAATCGCCTGCCGCAAGACTGATAACATCTCCTGCATTTGCCGTTTTCAAGGCTTCAGATAAAACCTTCTCGCCCGGCTTTACATAAATCACACGACCTGAGTCAAAAGCGATTGAAGGCTCAGTTTTCGGGAACCAAGACACTCCCGTCATAGCTTTCGTTGTCGGCTTAAGATCGCGCGAAGCGCCTACGTCACCTGAAGCAGGATAGAGCAAACCATTGCCAGCTCTTGTTAATTTAACTGACTGAACATCAAACCCTGAGGCCAAATCTGGAGATTGTTTCGCGTCAAGCACATTACCCTTGAAGTCAATCCCAGACATATCATCATAAACGGTGAAAACATCGCGGCCATCTTCATGATGAATCAAATTACTCGCAAAAGTACTGTCTGAAGGAACGCCACTGCGCTCCTCATCACTGCCAGCGCCGAGTTGAACATTATCGCTATTAATTAAGCTATTATTTTCGATGAGCGCATTTATGACAGGATCATAGCGGTTAATCGGGCCATTGGGTACGCCGTTCATAACAACAAGCGCGCCGCCAAAACGTGTGCCTTTCAGGCCTTCCATATAATTATTACGGATGGTCTGCCCTGCATTAATAACACGAATGCCGCCCGTATGGTCAGCATTGTTACCAAAAAAGACATTGCCTTCAACGAGGTTATTATTGCCGTGGCGCATCGTTAGCGTCCCGCGAGATTCGTAGAACGTATTATTCAAAAATTTATTCTTGCCTGACTTATTAGAAATAATTTCAAGCTCACCATCACAGCGGTCAAAGTAATTATTCTCGACGGTCGTAAAACTATCCGTGCGCGAGAAGTGGCTCGTCCCAATCCTAAGAGTCTCGCCGCCATTGGAGCCAAGAATTGGGCGGGGGCCAAAATAATTATGATCAATACGATGATAGTTTTCTTGGCTATCCTCTGTATTGAGCTTCACCGCCATAGTGACACCCTTGTTTCGCTTTCCAACCAAGTGGTTATGATCAAAGCGGTTGTGACGCCCGTACATCATGACCCAAAAATCAACCTCATAACGCTCGGGCTGATTAAAATTGTCAATAACGACTTCGGTAACGCGGGAATGATTAGCAAAATCGGTTTTATTGCGGCGAAAGGAAATCACTTCACTTGTCGGCGTGTACCCATCTTTAAAGACCAAGCCTGAGACTTCGAGATACTCTCCTGCCAAACGCAAGTTTGACTGGCCTGATAAAATGACTTTGCCCTTTTCTTGGGCAGTCAACCTAATCGGATTATCTTTCTCGCCCTTGCCTTTAAAGACAATTTCAAAGTCTTCCCACGTTCCGTTCGCGAGTTTGATAACATCGCCGGGGCCTACTTTTTCCATAGCGTCTTGATACGCTGCCTGATCTTCAACCAGATACTCTACGCCCTGCACTTCAGTCTGCACTTCGTTAGTTTGTGCCTGAGTAATCTGCGCCTGAGTAGTTTGTGCCTGAGTAGTTTGTGCCTGAGTAGTTTGTTCGCTAGTGTTTATTTCGCTTGTTTTTGCTTCGCACGCAGAGATCAATACAGCCAGACTTACCATGGCAAAAGGCTTAATCAAATTACGCGAATTAAACATATATTTCACTCCCAAAACAGCCGCCAAACCAAGGTCACAGCATTATTATTATATTTTAGGAAATATCTTCAAGATACACGGTCTTGTCAACCAATATATTAAACCAATTTACCGAATTGGTATGCAGCCTAATGAAGTTGCTGCGTCAGCGTAAACCGAGATCTACTTTCAGAAGCTTTGCGTTTAACTTCTTCATATGCAGCTTCTTCTGAGGCCACAAGCAAAGCTTCAATCATGCGCGTAAAATGAGCCCGCATTGCAGCTCTCGCCGCGGATGGGTCTCTATTTCTAAGAGCGTTCAATATGGCCGTGTGCTCGTCTTGACGGTGACTTCCGTCTTTGTCGCAAACGGACTTATATACTGTCTGAAGTTCAGCCGCCTCAGTTCGCATTTTCCACATGTTACCGATAACAAATATAATTACATGATTATTCGTAGATTGAGCAATTCTCATATGGAAAGCTTCGTCAGCTTCATCAGCCGACATATCTGTCACGACTTCGCCAGACATAATATTGATATATTTTTCAAGCTCTGCAATCGCTTCATCTGTGATGATGGGCGCCGCCAATGCCGCCGATTCGGCTTCGAAAAGAGCGCGGGCCTCGGTTAGCTCAAACGGCCCAACTTTTGGGAGGCCGTTTAAAGCTTTATTGCTCGCATCCAAAACATAAGCCCCTGAGCCGATCTTAATTTCAATGCGTCCCTGTGCCTGCAGCGCGATTTCAGCTTCGCGGACAGCTACACGGCTTACACCGAATTTAGTTGCCAAATCCCGCTCACCAGGCAAACGGCTACCCGTGGGAAACACGCCAGAATCGATGAGCTCCAAAATTTGATTTGCTACAGAATGATACAAGCGCTTTTCAACCATATCGACCCCCTTATACCCGTTACCACAAACACCCCTTATACCAGTTGACCACAAACCGCAATATTGGTGTGACCAATTTTACGAATTATTTTAAGTCGCAAGTCCGTTCATAAGAGATGCCCAAGACATAAGCATAGGACACAGGACATAGGACAGCAAACAAGGGAACTTATGACACGAGAACCGATGACATGGGGACCTATGACAAAACAGAGGTCCTTTGACAGGTCTTTGAGAGGGTTACGTGCGCGGCAGTCAAAACACTCATCCATATTCAAACCGCCATATTCAAACCACATTTATAACTGTAAATTCTCCCCCCGTTTCCGCATATTTCACACACTCAATCCTCACTTTTAAAACCGTGGTATAGTGCGGCCATGTCGTTTGAAACGTCACATATTCGCGCTCAGTCTTTTGACCGAGCAGCCTCATTAAGAGGCACTCTCCTCCCTGCCCCCGCAGGTATTGGAATAGGGAGCGAAGCTGTAAGTTCATTTCTGGTCTGGCTTAAGCTTTGGTTGGGTTGTGTGGCCGAAGGTATTCTGACCGATGTGTTTCCCAATCGACAAACCACACCCCAAACAGGTTATCCCAGAGGCTATCAGCGCCCACCATCGTTATTACCCGATAGCGCCCGCGCCGCGATTGCGCCGCAGGTTTTGTGTGGGCGTCGCCGCCGCCGTATTCTCGCGCGCTTAAACGGAAGAGGCGTTCCTGCGTCTCGCCGTTATGACGGGCTGCAATATTTGAATGACCGTCAACTCACGGGGAACCAATTCCTAGAGCGCGCCTGCCGCCTCTCGGTGAATGGCCGCGTGGGGATATATGGCCTAGAGTACCGCCTGCGTCTCTGCCAAAGACGGCATGATATATGCGCCTGCATTACGGCGTATAGCTGCGTTGTCCTTAGCGCTATGGCTGTGAGCATTGGTCTATCGAAATTTCATCTCGGCCCAGACTAAGATGCGCGTTTTGAGCAAAGTTAAATTCCATAACGGCACGTAAAGTTTTACGGCTGACCATATCCGCACGTCTGGAACTCTTAGCTAACGAAAGGCGGCGGAAATAATCCGAAATATAGTGATAAAAGAAATTCTAATACGCCCGATAAATCTAGGGCTGTATTGGTAGGGGGAGAGGGACTTGAACCCCCGACCAACCCGTTATGAGCGGGTGGCTCTAACCAACTGAGCTATCCCCCCACTGGTTTGAGCGCGGTCTATAGCTTGGTCCGCGCAAGACGCAAAGAGCAATTTGCCTTGATTTTTAAATAATATGCATTTTGTTAGAGCCGTAATGTCTAACGCATAGATAAAGCCACAAATTCACAGAGTAATTTTCGAGTCTCTCTCGGGTCGATAATATCCTCTACCGCGTAATGCTCCGCTGTCCGAAAGGGCGAGGTGACTTTTGAAAGGCGCTCTTTAATCTCAGCCAGAGTTTTTTCAGGGTCTTTGGATTTCGTGAGTTCACTTTGATAAGCCACCTCAACACCGCCGTCGATGGGCAGGCTCCCCCAATCACCGCTCGGCCATGCAAAGCGGTATTGATAACGCGTGTGGTTGGACATCGCCGCTCCCGCAACACCGTAAGCTTTGCGGATGATAACATTGGCCCAAGGCACTTTAGATTTATAGACCGCGTTCATGGCCTCTACGCCGCGCCGAATCGTGGCTGTACGTTCGGCCTCAAGTCCAATCATAAAACCCGGGTTATCGACCAAGTGGATAACAGGCATGCCAAATTGTTCTGCGAGCGCCGCAAAGCGTTTGGCTTTCTCGGCTGTATCGGCCGTCCAAGAGCCGCCCAAGAATGTGGGATCAGAGGCGAGCACCGCAACGGGCCAACCATCAAATCTGGCAAAGGCAGTAATGACCGCCCGCCCCCAGCGCCGCCCCATCTCAAACACGCTGCCCGCGTCGGCAACGGCTTCCAGAATGCGGCGCATGTTATAAGCTTTGGATTTGTCGCGCGGCACAATAGAGAGCAGCGTTTCATCCGCGCGGTCTACCGGGTCTGCCGTTTCAATTTGCACAAGCGGCGCGCCGACATAAGACGGTAAATAGGAGAGAAACCGTTTTGCCATAAACATCGCCTCCACCTCGTCTTTAGCTTCGTCATCAACAACACCATTGCGGGTATGAATGGTCGATCCGCCAAGGCTTTCCTTATCTTGCGTCTCGCCCAGCGCTGCTACAACGGCAGGGCCAGCAGTGAAGATTTGCGAAAGCTCTTTGACCATGACTGAATAATGGCTCGCAACAACACGCGCTGCGCCTAGGCCCGCTGTCGGCCCAAGAGCTAGCGCCACAACTGGAACCGTATCTAGGTTTTTGACGACATGCTCCCAGCCTGGCACATAGGGTACATAGGTAAAACCCATGTCTTCAATCATTTTAACCGAACCGCCGCCGCCAGTCCCGTCAATCATCCGAATAAGCGGGAGGCGCATTTCATGAGCCATTTGCTCGGCTTGGGTAAACTTACGGTGGATGGATGCATCCGCTGCCCCCCCGCGCACTGTAAAGTCATCAGCCGTCGCGACAACGGGACGTCCATTTATATCACCGCGCCCAAAGATGAAATTACTGGGCGCAAAGTCTTTGAGGTCACCCTTGGTGTCATATGTACCCTTGCCTGCAATCTTACCGATTTCTCGAAAGGAACCGCTATCGAGCAAAATATCCATGCGCTCTCGTACGTGAAGTTTTCCGCGCTCTTTCTGACGTTTTAACTTTTCAACGCCGCCCATTTTTTCGGCAAGCTTTTGGCGCTGCCTAAGTTCATTAAGTTCTGGTTTCCAATTATTTGTCATAAATCAAGATTACAAAATCCAAGCAACACGTCTATGTAAAACTGTGTCTTGCATAATTCTTCTGAAACGCAGATATCTACACTATGTTTACCCGCGATGAATTTCTTTCAAAAATGCATGTCGAAGAACTCGATGAACTCTTATTCAGAGGGGAGCCTTTGGATATGGGTCTACCGCGTGTTTTTGGCGGCCAAGTTTTAGGCCAAGCCCTCAATGCCGCCGTCAGAACGGTGGAGGCAGAACGCAAACCCCACTCGCTTCATGGCTACTTTCTACGTCCTGGCGATATTAACCGCCCTATTATTTATGAAGTCGACCCCATCAGAGACGGCCGCAGTTTTGCAACGCGCCGCGTCGTTGGAAAACAAAGAGGGCAAGCAATTTTTAATGCCTCGATTTCATTTCATAAAGCGGAGGAAGGCCTCGATCATCAGATAGACTTACCCGATAGCATAGCGTTACCCGAGGATGTTCTGCCTGATGTCGAACACTTCGCCGAACTCGCAAAAACGATACCTGATTTGACAATTGATAAATTGCATAAATCTAGCCTTGTTTTTGACGCCTCTATTATGGAAGTTCGCACGCCTGAGCTTTTAAAAAACTTAATCCCGGGAAAGTATAAGCCACAATATGGGTTTTGGTTTAAATTTAACGATGGCATTGGTGATGACCCTATAATTCACAGGACTTTATTAGCCTTTATTTCTGACAAGGCCCTGATGTCTGTCGGCATGATGCCACATAATATTGACTTTAAGAAGCACCGGCTAATCGGAGCAAGCCTAGACCATGCCATGTGGTTCCATTCTGAAATTCGCGTCAATCAGTGGATCTACTATCATATAGATAGCCCCCGCGCCGCACGCGCCCGCGACTTTGGGCGGGGTAGTTTTTACACGCAGTCAGGCGAACTTATTGCTTCAACTGCCCAAGAAGGACTTATCCGCATTGTTGAGCGTGACTAGTTGTGATACCAAATGCAATGGAGACATCATGAATGGAGGACATCATGAAAGCATTATATCTCACAGCCTATAGCGCGCTTGCCCTAACGGCCTGTAATTCAGGCGCTCCCACCTATATCACATCAAGCCAAGTCCCCATGGCAAGCATCCAAGTCTCTGCCACAGGCAAAGTCAATATGGCGCCCGATATGGCGACAGTCTCAGCAGGCGTCGTTACACAAGGTAAAACAGCGCGTGAAGCCATGTTTGGAAATGCCACAAAAATGACGCGCGCCTTTGAAGAGTTAGAAGCAGCAGGGATTGAGAAAAAACATATCACGACGTCACAGCTTTCACTTCAACCCCGCTACAATCACAAAAACCGTCAAGCCCCTAAAATAGAAGGCTATGATGCCCGTAATACGGTCTCGGCTAAAACATATAATCTCGATAATGTTGGCGCGATGCTTGATGCTCTCGTTAAAGCAGGTGTGAATAACATTAACGGCGTGCAGTTCTCTATTAAGGATTCCAAATCTGCGAAAGACAAAGCGCGCGAAGACGCTATTCGCGAAGCCCGCGCCAAGGCAGAAGCCATGGCCGCTGCTGCGGGTGTTAAACTTGGCAAGCTTAAATCGCTATCGGAGTCAGGCGGTAATTTCAGGCCGCAATCTGTGGCTTATGCCGCGCGGTCTGATGGCTTCTCATCAGCGACTCCCGTCTCAGCAGGTGAACAGACCATCAATGTAACGGTCAACATGACCTATGACATTATTGATTAAGCGAGATATACGACGCGCAATGGATATTTTGATACTTATAACGGGCGGCACACTTGATAAGGTGCATGACACGATTACCGAAGGTCTCGTTTTCAACGAGTCAGAAGAGAGTCAAATATCAGACATTTTACGGGTCGGGAGGTGCGAACACCCTACCCTTAATCTCCTTATGCAAAAAGATAGTCTTGATATGGACGCTCAAGACCGCAGTCTTATTTTAGACGCTGTAAAAAATGCTAAAGAAGACAGAATTGTTATCACTCATGGTACGGGCACAATGGAACTCACAGCAAAATACCTCGACGAAAAAGTCGGCGATAAAACCGTTGTCCTCACGGGCGCAATGCGGCCGCATTCTCTTGGAAAATCTGATGCAGGGTTTAACATCGGCGGCGCTATTATTGCGGCGCAATCTCTGGATTACGGCGTCTTCGCCGTTATGAATGGCCGTATATTCGAAGCCCAAAATTTACATAAAGATACTGATTTTGGACGATTTGATATTTGATATGAACGCAAAACACTCTCGCACTAAGGCCACTTATTATGATGAAACCGTGTAATATGAAAAAGGCAACGACTGCTATGACCGCTGCTGTCTTAATGGCTTGCAGCGACGCTACTGTGCAAGAGGGTAATTTTGATAAAGCTGCGATGGACACCCTCCTCTCAAACGCAGTTGTATCCAAAGAGGTCATCGGCGTCTCAGCCCTTGTTTTTAACAAAGGACGAACCGTCTATAAAGGCGCCTTTGGCCAGCGTGACCGTGAACGTGATAAACCCGTTGAGCTAGATACTGTATGGCGCATTTACTCAATGACCAAACCAATCACATCGGTCATTATTATGGACCTGCAAGAAGAAGGAAAACTCTCCCTCCAAGATCCCGTCAGTAAATACATTCCAGAGCTCGCCAATATGCAAGTTACCTCACTCGGAGAAGACGGCAAGCCCAAGTTCACACCTCAAGCACGCCCGATGACAATTGAAGATTTATTACTGCACCGCGCAGGCCTAGGGTACGGAATTTTTGGGGATATGACCCCGATTGAAACGCTCTATGCGAAAGCTGGATTATTCGAGCCGTCTGAGACCCTAGAAACTAAGATGACAAAATTGTCAAAACTCCCTTTACTCGCTCAACCTGGTAAAGCGTGGTATTATAGCTACGCGATAGATGTTTTAGGACGTATTGCCGAAGTCGTGACTGAGCAACGTTTTGGCGACATCATGCAACAGCGTATTTTTGATCCATTAGGTATGAGCGAAACGGGGTTCTATGTGAAGCCTAACCAAGTCGACCGTTTTACAAATAACTACATACTAAAAAAAGATGGGACATTCAAACTGATTGAAGACAATCAAGAAAACTCCACTTTAAACTCAAATACCTTTTTAACACAAAATGCGTTTCAATCAGGCGGAGGTGGCTTGGTTTCAACTTTGGATGATTACGCTAAATTTGCACAAATGATGCTAGATGGCGGGATTTATAAAGGTCATCGTGTTTTAGAAGACGCTACAGTTAAAACCATGATGTCCGATCACATGGGAGACAATGCTAAGTTCCTATTCCCCTGGCTTGGCGGAGAAACTAACACAAGCTTTGGCTACGGAGGAAGTGTAGTTATTAAAGAAACGCCAGAACAAATTAAGCGCAGGGGCCGCGGTATTGGGCAATGGGGTTGGAGCGGCGCAGCGCGGACAACTTTTTGGGTTGATAAACGCAATGAAAGTTTTGGGATAATCATGCTCCAATTCTTTAGTGAGCAAGACCCCAAAATACATGATGACTTCAGGGCCCTCGCCTATGAGCAAACACAGAACAGTGAATAGATTAAGGACAAAAACCTTTAATTTAAGACATAAAAAAACCGCTGCGAGTAATTTTCACGAAGCGGTTTTTATTTTCTAATCTTTTACTGATCTAAGAAAGATCTCAGCTTACGGCTTCGGCTTGGATGTTTCAATTTTCTAAGCGCTTTCGCTTCAATTTGACGAATACGTTCACGCGTGACAGAGAATTGCTGGCCCACTTCTTCGAGTGTGTGGTCAGTATTCATACCAATACCAAAACGCATACGTAGCACGCGCTCTTCACGCGGTGTCAAAGATGCGAGAACACGAGTAGTCGTTTCGCGCAGATTAGACTGAATAGCCGCGTCAATCGGCAGGATAGCATTACTATCTTCAATGAAGTCACCAAGTTGGCTATCTTCTTCATCACCAATTGGTGTTTCGAGTGAAATTGGCTCTTTCGCGATCTTCATAACTTTACGCACTTTTTCAAGAGGCATTGAAAGCTTTGCAGAAAGTTCTTCTGGTGTGGGTTCACGGCCAATTTCATGCAGAATTTGACGGCTAGTACGGACGATTTTGTTGATCGTCTCAATCATATGCACAGGAATACGAATAGTCCGAGCTTGGTCAGCAATAGAGCGTGTAATTGCCTGACGAATCCACCACGTTGCATAAGTACTAAACTTATAACCACGGCGATATTCAAATTTATCCACCGCTTTCATCAAACCAATGTTACCCTCTTGAATAAGGTCAAGGAACTGCAGACCGCGATTTGTGTATTTCTTAGCAATTGAAATCACAAGACGCAGGTTAGCTTCAACCATTTCTTTTTTGGCTTGGCGAGCTTCGCGCTCACCTTTTTGAACCGTCTGTACAATACGGCGGAACTCATCAACCGGTACGCCTGTTTCTTGCGCGAGTTCACCGATTTCGTCACGAATTTTAACAATAGATATATTTTCACGTTGTGCAAAACGCGCCCAAGCATCTGACGTCTTCGTCATATCTTCTAGCCAGTTAGGGTTAAGCTCTGAGCCCAAATATGATTTCAAAAACTCCTGCCTTGGAACACCGTTACCATCTGCCAAGCGCATCAAGCGACCTTCGAGGCTGATGAAGCGCTTATTAATCATGTAAAGCTGATCAATTAGGGCATCAATACGTGCATTATTGAGCTGTAGAGACTTAATTTCTTCGATGATTTCATTTTGAATTTGCTCAAATTCGTCATGTTGCGGTTTACGAAGTTTCTTACCTGAAAGACGCGCCCGAATTTGCATCTGCTGTAGTTTCTGGAACCGCCCAAAATCTTGAGAAATTCGGTCAAGTTTCGCCATAATTTCTTCGCGAAGCGCAGCCTCCATATTGGCCATAGAGAGGTTGGTTTTGTCTTCTTCCTCATCCTCATCGTCATCAATAGGTTTTTCGCCTTCTTTATAATCACGATTGATTTCGATTTTGGTTTTACCGTTATCAAATTTTTGAGCGAGATCTTCTTCAGTTGCTTCAAGTTCACCTTTTTCGATTTTTTCGCGACGAACAGCGGCTTGCGAACGGTCTTCTTGGATATTGCCGATAGCGCGGTTATATGTCGTATCAAGGTCAATGATATCTCTAAGAAGGATACGGCCTTCTTCAAGTTCCTCACGCCAGACCATAATCGCTTCGAATGTCAGTGCAGACTCGCACAGACCTTTAATCATAGTATCGCGGCCAGCTTCTATACGTTTAGCAATCGCAATTTCGCCCTCACGGGACAGAAGCTCAACAACGCCCATTTCACGTAGGTACATCCGAACAGGATCATCTGTACGGTCTAGGTCATCTTTGGAGTTACCCCCTTTAACTGTGGTCGCTTGCGGACGGGCTAAAGTTTTTGAACCGTAGGTGGGTTCGTCCTTTTCATCAATGACAGAAATACCCATGTCGGATAATTGAGCCAATGTGATTTCAATATCCTCAGCAGTAATGCCTTCAATTTTGATATGTTTATAAAGCTCATTCGTTGTGATGAGGCCAGACTTTCTGGCGACAACAATCATACGTTTCACTTCCGCATCTTCAAGATTAAGACGATACGTTAGAACTTTAGGTTTTGGCGGCGCCGCCTCTACTTCGGTGGTTACTGCATTTTCAGCAGCTAATTCTTTCGCCTTAGCAGCGGCTGTTTTTTTCTTTACAGCAGTTTTTTTGGTAGCCGTTTTTTTGGCAGACGTCGTTTTAGTGGCAGCTTTAGCCATATTGTATTACTCCGGCAAAAGGACTCGCTAAAGCAAGTCCCTTAAAAATACGTTTAGCCCGCCGCTCACACTCATTTTAATTAATGAGGGATCGGAAGGCCGAATATTATTCTTGCGTGCTTTTAAAGGCCCGCATTCGACGCTTTAATGCGTCTGTATTATCATTACGGATTGCATCCGCCATAAGGGACCGAGCCTCATCGCTATCATCATCAGTTTGGGCTTGCCCGATAAGGGCTGCGGCCTCGTCTTGCCAAAGAGCCGTACGTGTGTCCAAATCTGCGTCTGCCCCGCCCATCGCCGCTTTGATCAACAAACGGTCCCGCGCGAATTCACGATGAAGGTTTTTCAATCCTTCAGAGTCTATATGGGCATTAAGTGATGACTTTTCAACCGCTTTTGTTGAACGCCAATAAGAGAGCAATACACGCTGCATTTGAGCACATGATTGTGTTAAAAAACTGAGCTCAAATAAGGTCTCATCCACGCGTGGTAAGAGATGCGGCCACTCCAATATAGCGCCAATTAGCGTAAGTTCAGTGCGTTTTTTCTTAACAAGAGACATTTGAGCTTGTTTACGCTCTTTCGGAGCTAATTTAGACTCGTCCATCAGACTATCGCCCGTATATTTTTTATATTTCTGGCCTTTGTAGATTTTTTTCTGGCGGCCAAACTCGGCATCAAACCTATCAAGCAATGCTGTTTGGTATTGCGCGCGGACATCATCATGCGTGATTTCTTTTAGAGCTGAAAATATTCTGGCTTTCAGGCCTGCTCTGGCTTCAGGCGTGTTCAACGGCTCTGCACTCACTTCGCGCTGCCACAACATGTCGACTAATGGCAAAGCTGTGTCGAGCACGTCTTGCATAGCAGTCTTACCCTTCGCTTTGATAAGATCGTCAGGATCCTGCCCTTTTGGTAGCAATGCAAATCTAAGCGTTTGTCCAGGGCGAATATGCGGCAAGGCGCGCTCAATGGACCTAAACGCCGCACGCTGCCCTGCGTTATCTCCATCAAAACAGAGTATAGGCTCAGGTCCAGCACGCCAGAGCAGCGCTAATTGATCATCCGTAAGCGCGGTTCCCATCGGCGCGACCGCGTGTTCAAAACCTGCACGCGACAAGGCAATAACATCCATATAGCCTTCAGCAACAATCATTCCTCTAGCGCCGCTCTTAGGGTTTGATATCGCCTTACGCGCACGGTGATAATTATAGAGCAATTGCCCTTTTTGGAAAACTGGTGTTTCTGGTGAGTTTAAATATTTAGCTTTCGCATCTTTCTCCATCGCCCGTCCACCAAATGCCACAAGACGCCCACGGCTATCGTGAATTGGAAACATGATGCGGTTTCGAAAGCGGTCCCAAGGCTCTCGGCCTTGATCCTCTGGCTCAACAATCAAACCTGCCTCTATCAACATACGGGCAGAAGCACCTTGTTGGATGAGTTCATCTTTGAGGGCTGAGAAATCATTAGGAGCAAAGCCCATCCCAAAGTTTGTTGCCGCAGTTTTCGTCAAACCTCGACTTTTCAGATAATCTCGCGATTGCGTACCAATATCTCTGTAGAGAGACTTTTCGAAAAAAATCTGCGCCTGCTCCATCCAGCTAATTGTTTTTTTATTTCTCGCAGCCCGGCGTTCTGCATCTGGGTCAGCCTTCGGCATTTCCATACCCGCCATTTCAGCAAGTTTTTCTACAGCCTCTGGAAAAGATAAACCCTCTACTTCCATTAGAAAAGATATGGCATCACCATGTTTTCCCGATGAAAAACAGTGATAAAATCCTTTCTCATCATTTACGAAAAAACTAGGCGACTTTTCATTAGTAAAAGGAGACAGTCCCGCGAACTCGCGACCTTGGCGTTTTAACTTAACGTGTCGCCCTACCACATCCGACGGACGAACACGGGCCTTTATCTCTTCGAGAAAACTTTCACCAAAACGCATAAATGTAATCTAAAGATTAAAACTCAATAAAGCGAGTCGTCTCGGCAGATAGCTTGTTAATAGCTTAAGCCGCGTCTTTATAAACTGCGGGAAACACCTTGTTTCGGCCTGCTTGTTTAGCCTTATAAAGCGCGTCATCGGCACGTTTAAATACATCTCGCAATTGTTCGCCCTGCTGTACCTGCGCAACACCTGCGCTGGTCGTAATTTGTAAGGCTTGTCCCTCAACAAATATCGGAGTTCCCGCTATTAACGATCTAACTCTATCGGCAGCTATAAGTGCCTCTGCCTCAACCGTTTTAGGCATAGCAATCATGAACTCTTCCCCACCGTAACGGCTCACAACATCAATCGCTCGCATATTTGTAACAATTCGCGCCGCAATTTCTTTGAGGATTTGATCTCCCATATCATGGCCGAGAATATCATTAACTCGCTTAAAGTGATCAATATCAAAAACCATGATTGAGAAATCTTCGTTTTCTTCTTTTAAGGCTGTAAAAAAAGGTTCAATCGCGCGGTCAAAGTAACGTCTATTTCCAAGCCCTGTGAGGGGGTCAGAAACAACCATTTCTAGGTTTTCATTAAAGTTATCACGTAAACTATCCGCATAAAACTTACGGCGCAGTAAAGTATTTACCCGCGCGTGCATTTCTTGCAGTTCAATCGGGCGCATAATCGTATCATTGATACCAATATCATAAGCTTTTATAAGTCTCGCTTCATCCTCAGGGTCACCAACGATTAAAATAGGAATGTCACGAGATTCTTCTCTAAATTTCAGACTCGAGCAAACCCTTAACCCGTCAAAATTATTAGACACAAGACTAACAATAATGAGGTCTATCCCAGACCCAGCAAGCTTCATAGCTTTAACAGGATCTCCTTCCACCAAAACTTTATGTGTCTTAAGTAAAGGCTTAGATATTTTTGTAGATCTTAATTCATGGTCTTCAATCAGTAAAATTTTACCAACACGCTTATTAATTTTTTCTATAAGTGGACGTGAGTTAGCACTCGTGTGCCCAGTATGACTGAGCAATTGATCTGTCACCATTTTTAAACGTAGCAAAGAACGTACGCGCGCCATCAAATTAAAATCGTCAATTGGCTTCGTTATAAAATCATCCGCGCCAGCCTCTAATCCAGCAATTCTGTCTTTTGTTTCTTCCAGAGCCGTAACCATGATAACAGGTATATGCCATGTTTTAGGATTACTTTTAAGTTTCTCACAGGCTTCGAAACCATTCATACCTGGCATCATGGCATCCATGAGAATGAGGTCTAACTTTTCTTTTTCAGCAATTTTTAGAGCTTCAGCCCCACTTCTAGCTGTGACAACGTCATAATATTCGGCCTGAAGCTTAACTTCCAACAAATGAATGTTAGGCGCAAGGTCATCAACTATAAGGATACGAGCGGACATTAAATTAGTCCTTTATGCCGCTTCAACAAATTTCCGCACTGTCGCCAAAAATGACGTTACTGTTATTGGCTTAGAAATATAAGCCTCACACCCACCATCGCGAATACGTTTTTCATCACCTTTCATGGCGAATGCAGTCACGGCTACAACAGGAATATCCGCAAGATCTGCATCATCCTTTAACCATTTGGTGACTTCAAGGCCAGAAACTTCTGGGAGCTGAATATCCATAAGAATTAAATCAGGCTTGAAAGAACGTGCCATACCTATGGCTTTGAGCCCTTCACGCGTTTGACGTGTTTCATATCCATGAGCGTCAAGAAGGTCAGCGAACAGTTTCATGTTCAGCTCGTTATCTTCAACAATGAGTACTTTTTTTGGCATGATTTGCAACATATTCCCAGTTCACCATTTTCGGGACGTTGCCCGGTGTTATAATTCTATCCTGACCTTATGGCAGAATATCATTAATCAAGAGTGTGTTTGCCCTTAGGTTTCAATTAACCATAATCAGACTTCACATACCCTTAAAAATAGAACATAAAAGGAACGAAAATTAAGGACTATTGAACCTGTCAAAACCTGCGAACACAACCAAATTATGTCGAGACTGCGCGGCTCCAGTCAGCAAAGACACGTGCCTAATATGCAATTCAACGCGTCTTTTACATCACCCTGAAATCGCGTCCCTCTCAATCGCACATGTTGATTGCGACGCCTTTTATTGCTCAGTCGAAAAACGGGATAACCCTGACATTCGGGATAAACCCGTCATTGTTGGCGGTGGGCATCGCGGTGTTGTTTCAGCCGCCTGTTACCACGCCAGAATTTATGGCGTTCATTCAGCCATGCCTATGTTTAAAGCGCTTAAACTTTGCCCCGACGCAGTTGTGGTTCGTGGTGATATGAAAAAATATGCGCGTGAAGGCACAAAAATACGTGAAATGATGCGTGACCTCACACCGCTTATTGAACCTCTTTCAATCGATGAAGCTTTCCTAGATTTATCAGGAACACAGCGCATTCACGGACAAACGCCGGCTCAAAGTTTAATCAAATTGCAAAAACACATTGCGACAGAGGTCGGCGTTACGGTCTCTGTTGGTCTTTCCTATAATAAATTTTTAGCTAAAACAGCCTCTGATCTCGATAAACCCAATGGCTTTGCCGTCATTGGGAAAGCTGAGGCGCTCAATTTTCTTGCAGATAAACCCGTAGGCTTTATTTACGGTGTGGGTCCTGCTTTCACGCGCAGACTCAACAAAGCTGGCATCCACACGGTCATGGATGTTAGGCGCCAGAGTGATAAATCTATGGCGGAACAATTCGGAGACATGGGTTTACATCTCGCTCGTTTGGCACGCGCCGAGGATTACCGCGACGTAAAACCAACTAGCACAAGAAAGTCTGTTTCCGCAGAAACCACCTTTAACGAAGACATTTCTGACATCGAAACCCTTAAGGACAAACTTTGGCAAGTTTGCCAAAGAACAGCGGATAGCAGTAAAGCTAAAAACCTTGCGGGAACAGTAGTGACTTTTAAACTTAAGACCGCGCAATTCGAAACGATTACGCGGCGGCGCACCCTCCCCCAACCCGTACAACTCGCAGACGTAATTTTCAGAACGTGTTTACCTTTGCTAGAGAAGGAAGCTAATGGGCGCAAGTTTCGTCTTATCGGGGCGGGTATTTCGGGGCTGTCTCCGCCTGTTGGAGACAGTGGGGACTTGCTTGACCCAGATGCTGTAAAACGCGGCGTTATTGAACGCGCTACGGATAAGGCCCGTGCTAAGTTTGGCAAAGATGCCGTTATGACAGGGCGTGGATTTAAACTCGCTAAAGAACGAGAGAATAGAGCGGCCTCACTCCCCAGCAAAATTCATCCTGATGCGGCCCCTGATACATCTTCAGATACATCTTCCGATACATCTAAAGACTAGCTCGTTTATTTAAATTTAGCAGAGTCGACATCTCTTAACCAGGCAATAGGGCTGCAAAGCATAGATACTCTCTCGTTTAAATATCTATTTAGCGTAGCTTAAAAAATAATCCCAAACCGCGTCTTCTTCTCGGCTCGCCGCATTACGCCAACTTGGCGCCGTTTTAGCATTTAAAACTTTTCCATCAGAATTTGTGATAAATACTGTTGGTGAACCAATGATAGACTCCACGCCAAATTTTTGCGCCAAGTCTATATTACGATTTTTTTGGCCGACATCAATATAAGTTAATTTGTAATTATTCTGAATCAGAGTTTGAAATTTTGGCTTTTCAAAATGCGCGGCAAGCGCACGGCTGTCGTGACACCAATTCGCGCCGAACACTAATATAGCTTTCTTGTTTTCAACTTTAGCTGCGGCTAAAGCCTGATTAATATCATTAGCAGCATTCGCTTCACGGTCATAAGGCATGGGTTCGTTATGTCCCTCTACATGAAAGCCTTCAGCGCCAGTCGGTTTAAATTGCACCGTTGCTTGCTGATTTGCCCCTGCGTACGCACTGCACCCGCCTAAAAGGGATGTTAAGAGTAATGATAGAAGTAAAATAAAATATCTCATAAATTACAGTAACATAGTTTTACATTATGAGGATACGTTTTATAGGCACGTCTTATGTCTATTTTTGATTTCTTTCGCCGCAAACCCCTTAAGCCAAAACCGTCAAAGCCCAAAACCATTGATTGGCAAGGGGCCAACAAGGGTACGTCAGTAACGCCGTCCAATGCTGATTCAGACATACGCCGTTATTTTTATAATGAAGCCAATTTTCAATGCTACGCGAGTTTCTTTGCCTTCTGGGATGGCTGGATTTCTGCAGGACATTGCCTGACTGATACGCACGGTTTATGTCCGCCCTTTGCTAATGGAGAGCTTATCTCGTGGCCTGCTGGACTCGATGCGGCCTTAATGGGATGTCGCCTTCCTAGCAAACGCCCCGAAGCTCCTATAATCGCACAGCGCGTTATCATTAAAGGCTTCCCTGCGGGTGCCCGCACACTGGAAACACGTCATGGATATGTTTATATCGAACGCGGTTCGGGCAGCGGCACTTGGATTGCGCATATAGAACAGCCAGATGAACCCGTTGTTACAGGTATGAGCGGCGGTCCCGTTGTCGACGCGGAAACTGGTCAACCGCTTGGTATTGTCATAACCCGTAATAGTCCCGCTGACCTCAACAATGACCGCGACCCAGATGAGAGCTGCGACTTCATTGCGCTATCTGCCGTATGGGATGCCGTCCACAACAGTCAAAATCTCAAAATAGTTTAAAAGCCCGCAAAGCGGTCAAAAGCGATTGTCCTAATTTCCGAGGCAGCGTCGCGGTGCTTGCCAGCCTCTATATAATCTGGTGTTTGAAAAAATGCCTTACGATGTTCTTTATCTTTGAACTCAAGCAGGACAATCCGTCCCGCCTTTATATCACCCGCGAAATAGGGTGAATCATCAACGGCGTGAACCTTTACCTCTTCGCGGGCAAAAATTTCTGCCGCAGCTTCTTCGTAGAGTTTATAGCGGTCAGGATCGTGAATATCGATCAGCGCTAATATAAAAACGCTCACCTAGAATAACTTTGCGGCAGTACTCAGCGCCATAATGATGAGCAAAATAGCCGAGAGTAAAAAGAGACTAAATCGGACCATAACATTATTCGAAGTAATTTGAACAATGGAGTGAATAACGCGAATAACCACATAGCCCCAAGCACAATAAAGCGCGAGCGGCCCTGCCTTTTCCATCAAAAATATTGTTAGCATCAGCGCATAGAAAATGGTTGGGTTTTCATGCAAATGATTAAAGTTATCAGCGGCCCAGCGCGCAGAGGCTGGCATTTGCTCTCCAAGCTTTGGGTTATCAATAAAATCTTGCGTACGTTTAGATATCGCCTGCATTGCAGGAATGCGGCGCTTATACATCACAAGTAGCATGATGAGTGTCCAGATGATTAACACAAGAACAGGCATAAGAAAATGTGACATGTTATTCTCCTCAATGTTATAAAATTGATGTCTTATAATATGAAACATTGCGTATAATTTCGCATGAAGCAAGCCACTCTATCGCTTTAGTCGCCATACAAAAAAGCATAAAAAAACACTAGTCAAATATATGACCAGTGTTTTTAATATACGCCCCGTATATTCTCTTTATAGAGTAGAATAGTATAAATTCATTTAACGGTATAAATAATTGAGGTTTATAATATGAAATACATCTCCATCGCACTTTTAGCTTTAACAGCCTGTACCCCACAGACAAATACAGAATTCAACCCCGTTCAAAACTTTAAGGATAATGTACGCGTTTTTTGCGGTCAGGCCTTTGCCGGAAAAATCATCTCAACCGATGCCGCCGATGATGAATGGCGCGCGCAGGATATAAAAATGCATGTGCGCGATTGTTCAGGCGATGAAATAAAAATTGCGCTTCATGTCGGCGAGAACCGCTCGCGCACATGGATATTGCGAGAGGAAGATGGCGTCTTTGCCCTTCGCCATGATCACCGCCATAAAGACGGCAGTGCTGACGCCCTCACCTTTTACGGCGGGCACCTTGGCGCGCTGACAGATACCCGCGCAGAATTTCCAGCAGACCAGTCCACCAAAGACCTCTTTGACCGCGAAAACATCTCAGTCTCGAACGCCAATACTTGGGCGATGGAAGCCCGCCCAGAGGACGGAATATTCATGTATGAAATGCGCCGCCCGAACCGTGATTTCAGAATTGAATTTGACACAGCAAGTCCTATACCTCTGCCGCCGACGCCTTGGGGGTGGTAGTAGAAGCGGCTCACTTAACTAACATATCATTAGACATGCGTATATGCTCGGTCAGAACGACGTCTGACCGTGTGTATATTTTGATATAAATATGAATCAGAAATTAGGTTTGATTGGCCTATTGTCTGATAATTTCACGTGAATCTACTGTACTAATCTGGCCAGAGGTGCAGGAAATAATGCGCATCAACTGGCGCGCGCCAATCACCATGATTATAACAGCTAAGCCGCGCGCGGCGCTGCGCAAGGCTTCCCTCGCGCCGCATACCGTATATGCTGATACGCCCCCATATAGAGAAACGGGCAAGCCGCTCCATAAACTGCCTTGGTTTTACCCTTATGCCGCTGCCCCCAATAGGACGGCCATAATGAAAAAACGGCATGAAGTTACGCGCAGGCGGTAGAGCTTTTACGGCACGACGGCGCACATTGTGACGGGCTTCTCTATTGAGCGGAGCGCAGGGTAAAACAGATGAACCGCTAGGCTCCTGCGCCCTAGACGTCCCGCACACCCAATCCCACCACACCCGCAGCCACACGATAAATCCTCGCGCAGCCCTGACGTTCTCACTTGGCTCATCAAACATTCGCGCAGGCGAAAGCTCGACCTGCGTAAGGATGTTTGAGCTGGAATAAAGCGCTGTGTAATGTGTGTGAATGTAAGGGGTCATGCCCCATCATACCCCCATTTTGAAGGCCGTGGATTACATTTCTAAATGCCCATGAATTACAAAGCTATAGCGCGTTTTAAACGAGGATTGCGGCTTTAGGGGTACTACTTAAGTCCTGAAATCACCTTGGTCTTGGATGCGTATAGGCGTCAGGCGAGCGCAATGGCAAACCCGTACAATCCTTATCCAAACATTGCCGTATATTCCCGACTTGGACGGGGACGTTATTTGAAAACACCCATTTCGAACAAGGCGACATTCTCAAGATCGGCGTTTGTCCCTCTCGGGCTTCGACAAAGGCGATAACTTCAAGGTTAGAGCGCGGCGGGGAACTGCACCACTGGCTGACGCAGCGCGTTTGAATATCAACGGGGTAGCGGGTCATTTGTCCATCGCGGCTTGGGTCCTTACTGACAGCAATGCCTTCAAACCAAGATCGCGTAATTTTTGGCGTTTTATTCGCTTTGGGAATGCTTACACCGCGTGTTCCATCAGAGCGCAGCGGGCCTAGTTCGAGCCCTCCCTGCTGATGAGGCGCGCTCGGTTCAGATACAAATTTACCGACGAGAATATGATACAGCTTGTCGCTCGCTTTCGCCTCTTCAAGCGTTTGAATAAGATCAGGCCGCGCGCAACTCAGCGCAAAGGCGCTCTCAGATAACATCAAAGTTCCAAGAATAGCTGTAAATATCGATTTTAATTTCATGAGAAGACGGTAGGCACACCTTACTGAATACAAGCTTAACACACATTTCAACTGCGGTTCATTGACCTGAGCAAGCGCCTGAAACACCCGCACACCTGTACTAACGCACCTAGATCTAAAATGAGATCTAAACGAGCGAGACCCTCTTAAATGCCTTAAACGACAACATCGAAATGGCGGCATAGAGCCATGACCAAATCATCTGCGGCGCTCATATCATCTATCGTATCTATTGTCTCTTTTTGCCAAAGCCGTAGAATACTTTTTATATCCTCTTTACTTTTTAAAGGCGTCGCGGCGACTGCACTTAAAATCTCTTCCTGTTTGGACAGATAAAGATATTCATTATCCGCCATCTTGGTATTTTGATCTAAATTATCACCCGCTTCATAAAGCGCGCATTGGTGTAATTTCAATCGAGCGATATCATATTGTGAAATAAGGTCTTCAATATTTACAGTTGGAATATTCGTGTCGACAAAGTTCTGTGGTTGAGTATTTGGCATGTGGGGTGCCCTTCTGATTTAATTGCGCGCCCACGTAGAAAAACTAATCTAAATAGAATTCAACGCCTCTCGACTCCTCTTTTGAGACGTTTTATAATCGATTTTATTAGTATCCTGTACTTATCGACTGAAATTGTTAACAAAACCTTAAACGAACGCAGTCATCTA
Organism: Hellea sp.; assembly: GCA_023300105.1. GTDB lineage: Bacteria > Pseudomonadota > Alphaproteobacteria > Caulobacterales > Maricaulaceae > Hellea. The sequence continues at coordinate 3,423 of JALZWM010000007.1, read as the reverse complement.
AATTTAAATTCTAGCGTGTATAGTTAACTACAAGTAAATGCTTATTTACATAAAAAAAGCGCCAGCTCCTTATAGGAAGCGGCGCTATTCATGCTTAGCGAGCGCTGAAAACAGCGCTCGAAAACTTAGCTATACATTTTTTGCCTCGCGTATTTACTTGCGCAAATACATTAAGCAAAAATTGTATTTAGTCAGCCATTTTGATGTTGTCTACGGCAGTTTTGCCTGAACGCTCATCAACAGCTGTATCAAAAGAGACTTTGTCTCCTTCTTGTAGTCCGTCAAGACCACTACGCTGAACTGCTGAGATGTGTACAAACACGTCGTCGCCGTTTTCAGGCTGGATGAAGCCGAAGCCTTTTGAGGAATTAAAGAACTTAACTGTTCCTGTTTTCATATCTGACATGGGTATTTCCTTTCACGTCATTTTGTGCCGAGGCTCCAACACGGAGCTGTAGCGTTAGTCGATGTCGGGAAGAGTAATACATGTACTCCGTTTTTCGGGCCCCTTTTGGACGGGGGACGTCAACGGATAGTAAGCCAGATTGTTCGGCCTTAAATCGATGGAAGGCATATGGGCGCTTTAGAACGAGATTGCAAGTAAGTAATATGCGCTAAGATTCAGCGCATTTCGCTTATGACATTAAATCTTTACGCAAGCTCACCCCTGAGGCGAGCCATAAAAGCCCCGCGGCCGCCAGCATATAGACGCCTGCAAACGCCCCCACATGGAGAAGCGTCATGAGCGCGTCAACTAAAAGCAAAACGCCAAAGGCCATCAAAATAGCCGCGCAAGAGCGGGATCGGTAGCGCGACAAGCCAAAAGACAAAAAGGCCATAAATATCCAATGCGCGGCGGGCGTCATCCAAATAGAGGGCAGCGCATGTCTAAAGAAATCAGATTTAACCCCCGCCGTAGAGGATATAACCTCTGGCAAGGCACTCAAATGAAATCCCGCCGTAAGAAGGAGGATAAGTGCGCCGAGAATAGCGGTGATACGGGTAGCAGGTTTGGTCATGAGGTTAAACTATTCAATATGGGCGCGGAGTCAAATTCATACGAATAGATAAGCCGGATAAATAGGCAGGATAGATAGGCCCGGATAAATAAGCCAAGAGTCACAACGCACCTTCTATCACTCAAATTCTATCACTTAATGCCACACACAGCACAAGAACTGTTCAATCACGCTTAAATCCTAATCAAATGCTAATTTCAGTACCTCTATTTTTGCATAGGTTGATTGGGACAACGGTTCTTCTCCTCTAACGCGTTTTTGCTAAATAGCTCTCATGACACAAATTGAACTCTTCGGCTTTATCGCAGCCCTTTTAACGTCCATGTCCTACCTACCGCAGGCCGTGATGATTATTCGCACCGGTGTTACGGCGGGTATCAGCTTGGTTATGTATGGCATGCTGACCTGCGGAAAAGTTTTATGGCTAAGCTATGGCGTGCTCGTTAGCTCTTGGCCTTTAATCTTGTCACAAAGTTTTACGCTCTGCTTAGCGGGTATTATCCTAGGCATGACACTACGCAATCAATTAAGGGCGTCTAAAACGGCCCGCGTTCATGGAGTGCTGGCATGAGCCTGATTGTTATACTCGGTTATTCAGCCGCCTTTCTCACCTCGCTCTCATTTCTGCCGCAAGCGGTGCTTGTCATTCGCACGCGCAGCACGAGCGGGATTAGCCTGCTGATGTATTCGCTCTTTACCCTCGGTGTTGCTTTTTGGTTGATTTACGGCATAGCCACCAAAGCAACCCCCATCATCGCAGCCAATGCCGTGACGCTCGCCCTCGCCTCCACAATCCTCACCCTCACAGCCAAAGAGAGATTAGGACAGAAGAAAGCAGCGTAGAGCTAAGAGCTTTTGCGAGTCGTGAATGCGTCAGCAAGAATTAGCTAACCCAACCTGATAATCACTCTGACTAAAATCATGAGGATACATCCGCGCAGGGTCACAAAGCGCCGCCTCGGTCAGAGAATGAAACAAATCATCCCAATGCGGGTTAGATTCCAGAAACAAATTCAACCGCCACGCCCGCTTCCATTCTTTAATCTGGCGCTCACGCGTAAAAGCCGAGTCCCGCGTTTCATGAATTTCAAACCACATGAGGCGGTCAATATTATACTTCGCCGTATGCCCATCATAACGTTTGGTCTTATGCTGATAAATACGCTTAAGAAGGTCATCACACTGCCCCGTATAAATAGCCCCATTCTTACGATTAGCAGTAATATAAACAAAGAACATTAAGTGAACATAATTAAAAAAGGCAAATAAAGCAAGCCGCATAATTTAACCACTCATCCTGCTCTCTTAAAACCCATTCACCCCGACGCAGGTCGGGGCCCATCACCAAAAGTTAGCGCTAGGTGATAAATCAGGAGATGGCTCCCGACTCAAGTTGTTTGGCAAGCCAAACAACAGGTCGGGATGAATGGGGTGTGATGAATGGATTCAAATAAACACCTACAGAATTACTCAATAAATCCGTCTCTTTTGAGAGCATTACGCGTTAAATCAAACAAATTAGAACCTTCGTAATAATATGATTGGAGATAAACCTCATTCAAATTATGCCAAAAAGTAAGCTTAACTTTCCCTACAGTATAAGAAGTTTCATAACTGTTTGGTTGAGCACTCACCCTATCACATTGCACTGTTAGACCACCATGAGCTATATAACCCGAAACATCACCAGCGCTGGTTAATAGATCTGTCACTTCTTGAGAGAACTCATCAAAACCAAGCTCTAAATCAATACAAACATTATTATGTTCACAAGCAACGAAGGAACGTAGATGTTCCGGTACTGACAAACCATTCTCTACCACATGGCACCCGAGAATTTTTCCAAAGAAACGAAATAAATTTATAAGCTCTTTAGAGTTAGTAGAACTGTATGGTTGTTCTTCAAATACTGAATACAAATCCTTTTCAGTTTTAGCCCCTTGAGGAAACAGTTTTATAAATTTTGAATATGCGTTATCTGCATCTTGAGTAAGGCTACCATTGCAAGTAACGCAAATCGAACTTCTGAATTTAGCTTTCCGTGACTTCACTCCTTGCAACGGTTCTAATCCATTAAGACCAGTACCGCGCACAAGCTTAGTCATTTTTTCTTTACCAAATTCACTTCTAAGATCAGATGCTTTGAATTTATGTTCACTAGTTAGGGGCGCTGTATTTTGACATATCCAACAAACTCCTACGGTCAATCAATAGGCTCCCTCACCTCACCCTTCGCGTTCAGATAAATCTGACCGCCCATGTCCTTAAACTTCTCGCTCATCTCGTCCATGCCTTCCTGTGCCTCCACGGGATAGAGCGCTTGTTTCTCGTTATCAGATAACCCGTCCGCGTAGTCGCGCACATCCTGTGTGATTTTCATGGAGCAGAACTTTGGTCCGCACAT
>JALZWM010000006.1 GCA_023300105.1 Hellea sp. | reverse complement strand
TGGCAAGATATGGGCCGTCCTGAAACCCTTCAGCTTGTAGAATATGGACCAGGGCGGGGTATCATGATGAGTGATATTTTGCGGGCAGGGAAGCTTGAGCCAGACTTTTTAAAAGCCGTACGCGTGACCTTGATTGAAGCCTCATCTGCGCTTGAGGCCGTTCAAGCGAAGACGTTGGCTAATGCGCCGTGTCCTGTAACTTGGGTAAAAGATATTACAGGCGTGGCCCCCGGTGTTTCGCTCATCATCGGTAATGAGTTCTTAGATTGTCTTCCCATTCGCCAGTTTATCCAGAAAGACCGCTTTGCGGGCGCGGCGGGATGGCAAGAGCGCCTGGTTGGGTATCAAGACGGGGAGCTACGTTATGTCGTATCTCCAGCCGTCATTCCTGAAACAGTGCAGGGGACGCTGCCTGCCGCGCAAGCGGATGCCAAAGATGACGACTTACTTGAGTTGTGTCCTGCCAATGCTCAAATCCTCGATCAGCTTAAAACGCGGTTTGAAGAAAATTTAGGCCGCGCGCTGTTCATTGATTACGGGCCAGAGACAACTGAATTTGGCGATACACTTCAAGCATTAAAACGCCACGAAAAAGTGGGCGTATTTTCTGACCCCGGAAACACAGATCTGACCGCCCGCGTTGATTTTGGCGCGCTCATGGAATTAGCACATGATATTGGCCTTGTGGCCACGCCTCCCGTTACCCAACGTGAGTTTCTCTCCAAGCTTGGCCTAGAGCTACGCGCCGTTAGCTTGTCCCGTGCGCAGCCCGATGCCAAAGATAAAATTGGGCGGCAATTACACCGCTTAACCGCGTCGGATGAAATGGGGGAATTGTTCAAAGCCATGTGTTTCCAGTCGGATGGATTGATGGTGCCGCTCGGTTTCAGAGATATTTTATGAGCGTTCCCTTTAAAACCCATGCACTTTTAGAGCATGCAGGTATTGCTCATGGTTTTTTCGGGCGGCAAGGCGGAGTTTCCGAGGGGCAATATGGCAGTTTAAATGTGGGGGCAGGCTCGGATGATTTACCTGACAATGTCAAAACTAACCGCGCGCGTGTTGCAGGCGCGCTCGGCACATCAGAGCCATGTCTACTTAGCTTGGCACAAATCCATAGCGCAGATGTCCTTATCGTTGATGCCCCATTTGGCGCGCCCGTTTCAGGTAGTCTTCCGAAGGCGGATGGTTTTGTCACAAAAACACCCGGCTTAGCTATTTCGGCGTTATCGGCGGATTGTGGCCCTGTGTTGTTTTGTGACCCTGAGGCCAAGATTATCGGCGCGTGTCATGCTGGCTGGAAGGGCGCGCTATCTGGCGTGACTACAGAGACAATAAAGGCGATGGAATCAATCGGCGCGAGTCGCGAAAACATTCACGCCGTTTTAGGCCCCTGCATCAGTCAGCAAAATTACGAAGTCGGCCATGAGTTCCGAGACACCTTTACGGCAGAAGACGAAACACATAACCGTTTCTTCAAATTAGGGTCTACTTTGAACCCTAAAAGCGATAAGCCTCATTTTGACCTAAAAGGCTTTGTCCTTAAGAAACTACGCGGAGAGGGCCTAACCCGAATCGACGTTTTGCCAGATTGCACTTATGGCCTGCCGCGCGACTATTTCAGCTATCGTTACAATACCCATCAAGGCGTTAAGGGCTATGGCCGTAATATATCTGCGATATTACTGACTGAATGATTTACATCGCATCGTCAGGGTCCTAAAGGAAGCCACAATAACTATAAATGAAAAAATATAGCTCCAAAGGTGAATGAGCAATGAAACTAATTAGCGGAACCGCCAATGAACCCTTGGCGCGCGGCATTGCCGAGTTTTTAGATGTACCTTTGACATCGGTTGAGATTGAGCGCTTTCGCGATCAAGAAATTTTTGCTAAAATTAATGAGAATGTTCGCGGTGAAGATATTTTCCTGATTCAACCGACTTCAGCACCCGCCAATGACCATCTGATGGAACTCCTTATTCTTATTGATGCTTTAGTACGGGCCTCTGCGCAGCGTATCACAGCTGTTATCCCTTATTATGGCTATGCTCGCCAAGACCGTAAGACAGGCGGACGGACGCCGATTTCGGCTAAGCTTGTTGCGAACCTGATTTCTAAAGCTGGCGCGCACCGTGTTTTGACCGCTGACCTTCATGCGGGTCAGATACAGGGGTTCTTTGATATCCCGACAGATAACCTTTTCGGTCAGCCTGTTTTTGTGACTGACATTAAAGAGCGCTTTTCAAAGAAGGAACGTGACAGTCTTTTATTCGTCTCACCCGATACAGGCGGCGTTGTACGGACGCGTTCTATCGCGAAGAAATTCGGCGCAGATATTGCCATCATTGATAAACGCCGCCCCAAAGCAGGCGAGAGCGAAGTCATGAACATCATTGGTGATGTCGCAGGGCGCACATGTATTCTCTATGATGATATCATTGATAGCGGCGGCACAATTTGTAAGGCCGCCAAGGCTCTTAAAGACCAAGGTGCAAATAGCGTCTCTGCCTACATCACCCACGGTGTTTTGTCCGACCCTGCGGTAGAGAGCATAACCAAATCTGAATTAACCGAAGTTGTCATTTCAGACTCGATTGCTCAACCCCAGAAAGTCAAAGACTGCGATAAAATCCGTGAGGTCTCAATCTCAACGCTCATGGGCGAAGCTATCCGCCGTATCGCCAATGATGAAAGCGTGTCGAAATTATTTGGTTAGTCTAATTGCGTTTTGCAAATGGCATGCATCAAGCTGTTCTACATTTAATATGAACTCTTAACGCGCGTTAACCACTCGTGAAACGCGTCTTAACTTTATAGGTTTATAGCTTCTTTATGGACTGCTCTCCAATTCGCCCCGTGAGAGCAGTCTACTTTCTTTCTGTTCATTGAGTAGAGCTTCGGACGGCTTTAAGCCGCCCGTAAATTGTCTGTTTTTGAGAAGCCAGAGGTGCAAGGAACTAAGACCCTTTCACCGCGGCGGTGATTATAAATTCGACTTTTAAGATATCACGGGCAAGCCTTGATTCTCCGCAGGCACGGGCAGGGGCGTGTCCCTGCGGAACCCATGCATTCCAGACCTCATTCATTTCCGCAAAATCGGAAATATCAGCGAGCCAAATCGTCGTTTGCAAAATATGTTCTTTATCGGAACCAGCTTCTTCGAGCAGAGATTCAATTTTGGCGAGACATTTTTCTGTTTGTTCAGTTACCGTGTCCCCTTCGGCCACTTGACCTGTAAGATAAACCGTTCCGTTATGCTTCACGATTTTGCTCGAGCGAATATTTGTGTGCAGTCTTTCGATCATTCTTTGGTCCTTTTACCTGCCAAATCTTTAGTAAGGTAGAGTACCCGTAATGAAGCGCCAGCTCAACACTCTGAAGAAGAATAGACGCGCCACCGCCTCCTAAGCCTTAAAGAAATGTTATTTGAAAAAAATAAAGCAGGATTGGTTAAAGGGAAGGGGCCAATCCTGCTAAGTGTTTCAAAATGATCAAAGGGGTAGATCAAATTGATTGTCTCTAAAGGGAGGAAGAGATAAATTCCTTAGACGCAATATGGGCTTCACATACAATAAAAGTGACCGTGATAATTTTGTGAT
>JALZWM010000005.1 GCA_023300105.1 Hellea sp. | reverse complement strand
AAGGCCTGCAACGACTTCTTTGGGCGTATCTTCAATTTGGCGTTCCAGCGCAATAGAGATTGAAAAATGGGGAATGCCGTGAAGGAAGTTTGTTGTTCCATCCAGCGGGTCGATAATGAATGTATGCGTTTTATCCGTGCCTGAAACTTCGCCGCGTTCTTCCATGAGGTAGCTATAGCCAGGACGGTCACGTCTTAGGTTTTCGTGAATAACTTCTTCGGCTTTTTTATCGGCGCGCGAGACAAAATCAGCAGGGCCTTTGCGCGAGATTTGAAGATGCTCAACTTCGCCAAAATCACGCAGTAAATTGCGTGACGCTTTACGAGCCGCAAATTGCATTACCCGCATTAAAGGGGAGAGATGGCTCGTTGTTTCGGAAAAGTCTGTCATAGTTTTTCTTGCTTTTAATAAAGACTGTTGAAGTGTGATGAGGCGAGTTAATCGGCCCGTTTCACATAAGACCCATCTTCGGTCAGGATAACCAAACGCTCGCCTACGCCAACAAAGGGCGGAACATTTGTTCTTACGCCATTTTCAAGCGTCGCAGGTTTGAAAGAGTTCGCCGCTGTCTGGCCTTTGACCACAGGCTCTGTGTCTTGGACTTCGAGAATAACTTGCTCAGGCAAAGCAATAGAGATTGGGCGCTCTTCATAAAATTCAACTTCAACAGCCATGCCGTCATTGAGGAATTTTGCGCGCTCGCCGACAAAGTCTTTTTCAAGGTTCACTTGCTCATATGTTTCGCCGTTCATGAATACGAGGAAATTACCATCTTCATAAAGGAATGTGTGCGTTTTTTGATCAAGGCGCACGCGCTCAACAGTCTCTGCTGCGCGGAAACGCTCATTAAGCTTTCGCCCATCGAGGAGGTTCTTAAGCTCCACCTGATTAAAGGCGCCGCCTTTACCAGGTTTGACGGCATTACATTTTACAGCAATCCAGAGCGTGTCTTGATGCTTGATGATATTACCTTGACGGATTTCATTGCCGTTCATTTTCATGAGAGGTCTCGCGGGTTACTAGTTTTGCGTCCCCTTAGAGCAATTATTCCCAATTGGAAACTACTTTGACCAATTGGGAGCTAGCGTAGGTGAAGTTACTTCGTTGAGGCGAGTTTCTTATCAAGCGCTTTGACATTGTCTGTCACGTTACGTTCTATCAATAGACGGCGGGGGTCGAGCACAACATAGTTGGGGCGCGCTTCTAGGGTGAATGATAAGGTGGATTGGGCTTTAGACACACGAACTTTCTCTAATGCTGACCAATCGCTCCATTTATCTTTGGGGGTATTTTTGTAAAAACCGATTTCGATCCATTCATTGAGCTCTTCTCCGTTAATATCAGTGACAGAAACTTGCTTAGGTTTGTCCTCAGATGAAATTTTCTTATCCAGCTCGAAAGGGATCTCGATTGTAAAGGTCCCATCTGCATTTGGCGTAACTTTCATGTCTGCGTCACCATAAGCAAGTTCCCAATATGTGATGCGGTCCCAATAATCGGTAATGAGTTGGTCATAATCAGGCCCAGCGGCTTCGCGCAGATACTCAATCAATTGCAAAGTCGTCGGATAGGGCGCGCCTTTCAACCCATAACCATTGAGGAAGGCTTGCATAGCGCCGTACATTTTATCTTTACCGATATAATGCTTAAGGCCCCACATCACCCAATCTGCTTTATTATAGATAAGATATAGTTGGCTGGCGGTAGCTAAAGGAAGCTCTTTGTTTTTGTCGATGAACATTAAAGCAACCATGGGTTCAATCGTCGATTTTTCGAGGGCGTAATGCGCCTTATCCCAACCATAAAGCGCTTCATAGGCATCAAGCGCGGCGTAGGAGGTGAGGCCTTCTGATAATACGTTATTTCCGCGTGTATTGGACGGAACAATTTGATGCGCAAACCACTGATGCGCCAATTCATGCAAGGTGGTTATGGCGGCCTCATCGAGGCTCTTTATATCCACTGGGTCGCCCGCGTTCATAATGAACCCTCGCTCGAGAAAAGGAATAGTTCCCGCAAAAGCTTGGGCAAAGCTAATAAAGGGAACTTCCATGATATTGAAATAATTATATTGATAGGGGCTGAAGTTTTTTGAATAATGCTCAAAACCAAACTTTGTGGCATCGATCATATTTTGAACGCTATAGTCATGCTTTTCATCATGAAATATTGTTATGGGTATGACCTTGCCATCAGAGGCCGTCCAATTGTCTTTAGTTTCTGTATAGTCACCCGATAAGATAGAATAGAAATTACTTATTGGGATGTCCGTTTTATATTCACGGCATCGGCGGTTATCCACGATAGTTTCACTGATGAAATCACCGGGCGCAATCGGTATTTGGTTAGCCTGCGTGCATACTTTGGCTTCGAAATCAATTTCGCCGCTTGCGCCGAAGAAAAGATTACTCTGGCGGGCACTCATATCTGTGCGCACAGGCAAATGTTCATATTCGGGGAGCTCATATTTACGTCGTTTGTCTTTACTTGTTAATCTCATGTCAGGAATGCCAAAAGTCGGGACTGCCTTGACTGATGCGCCAAAGGTTCCGTAATTATTTAGAAAAGTTCCGTTTTTACTTATGGCGCTACCGTCACCCAAACGCGGAGCATGAAAGAATGTTTCAAAGCGAATTTGCGTTTCTGCCCCAGGCGCGAGCGGCGGGTCAAATTTGAACATGGCAATGCCAAATTCTTCAATGTCTTTGATAAGGTCCCCGTCCTTGTTCTTACCTTCTGTAATGCGCACCGCGCCATTAATTTCCATAAGGTGAACATCTTCAGGATGTTCACTGGCAGGACTTATATAAAGCTCAGTAATGGGCGTCCTTTGTTTATTTATTATTTTGAATATGCCTTTAACGACGGCTTCTTGTTTGTCAGGATATATATCCGCATCAATTGTAACCGCGCTAATGCTCGGAAGGGGTAGTTTTGACTCGCGGGTGAACATTTTCTCAGCCCGAACCTGCGCGAGTTCTGTTTGTTTTTTATTGAGCCAATCAGCTTTGTCATAGGCGTGATAAATATATGTCCCACAGCCGATAAAGAGAGCAAGACAAAAAGCGGCTAAGCTTGAAGACATGAAGGTCATCTCAGTTTTAATACTCTTAAGCCGGCTTCCTAGTGAGGTTTGTAATCCCCGCCGCCATAGCCACGTTGCGATTATGGCAAAGAGCATGCAAAGCGCGCCGAAATATAGATTAAACCAACGGAAATTGACCCAACTATTATAAGGACTAATTTCAGAAATTTGTCCTGGAGATGTCCCTCTAAATCCCATGATGGGATGGAAGAAGGGCAAGCGTGCAATTACGAACATGAAAAACACCATGGCTGCCGCTGCAGCGATCATACCCACAATACGGTTTGGCATGAAGCTTTGTACGAATAGCGCCAAAAAAGCTAAGGCCAAATAATTGGGCAGGGCATTCAAGAAAGTATATCTAAAATAAAGCCCGAAGTTAATTGGTGGTCCGCCAACTAGAGTTTGAACAACCATACCCACGAACATCCCAACAAGACAGAGCGTAATGAGGACGCCGCATAGCGCGAGCCATTTACCCCATAGAAGGGGCCCGTTTTTAACGGCTGTTGAATCAAGTAGTTCCGTAAAATTAGCGGTCTTATCTCGCCACACAATTTCACCACTGAAAAAAGAAATAATCAAAACAATAGGTATTAGAAAACTTGTAAAGCCAAGACTGACCATAAACATGCTCGTCGGCACCAATTTTTGAGGTGAGAAAAAAACTGTCACAATTGCAAGAAAAGCAAAGAGCGCAGCAGCAAGGCTAGCCATGATGATGAAAGGCACGCTTCTTACTGTTCCAAAATATTCAAATTTTGTGCGCGTCAATAAGGCCGCGAGGTTAGCACTAAACCCTGAAGCTGTCTTTACGGGGTGGTAGTCTGCGATGCCGCCTGTATCTATGAGGCTTTCTTTCTGTAATTTCGTCTTACCGCTCGTTAACCCGCGTTTGAACCTGTTGAAAACGGCTATAAGTGTAAGGGCTGAGATGACACTCCAGACAAGCCGGTTTAGGCCAATATAACCAAACATAGGGACTAATTTTGTGTTGCGGTCTTCTGGTGGCCAGAACTCAGTATCAAGCGCATAGGCAATATTTGCAAAGGGGTCGATAATGGCTTGGAACCATTTGGGTAGGTCAGTTTGGACAATCATGCCTGTCATGATGGAGAAAAAGAAAAGACCCACTGCGCTCACAAAAACGAGCATTCGGTTTTGAGTCATGCCAGCAATGAGCGTGAAGAAAGCTGTGACGACCAAGGCATTAACAGCCGTGAATAAAATCATGGGCTGTAGATAATAAAGAGGATTGATAGGTCCTAAAATTTCTGGGTCAATATTGGGGTTAAACTGCCCTATGAATTGCCCAAGTGTATTGGCGAAAATACAGGTCAAGACAGTGAGATAAATGCCCATCATTCGCGAACTTGTCATATCAAAAGTGCTGACAGGTGTTGCGTGGATGATCTCCAACATTTTGAAATTTTTGTCGCGCAATATTGCTGTCACAACAAAAATTGACGCAAAAAATATTGCGGCTATGTCCCAGCTTGCTATTGAACCTGCAATCATTTGTGCGCCGTTAGCTTTAATTTTCTCACCAGCTAAGCTCGATCCAAAAATTTCAGGGAGCCAAGGCGTGAGCAGGCCAAGACAAAACATGATGGTAATGACAACCCAAAAGCCGATTTGCTTAGTTTGAAGTCCGCGTTCAAATTTAAGAAGACTGCCCAACATATACGCGCCCCTAAACCATCTTATAAAGATGTGCGAAATAGGCGTCCTCGAGAACAGGGTCCGCCTGTTCAAACCCTGCAGCAGGTTTCCCGTCTGATAAGACTGAGACAATAACGCCGCCCATTAAGAGACGCGTTGATAAAACTTGATGGGCAGCTTTAACTGTATCGACGTCGGCTTTTTCTACTTTTTTACGCCAGACCTTCGACCGAATTTTATCAATTAAATCTTCGGGTCCGCCGCGCGCTACGATTTGGCCTTCACCCATAATTGCCATATCTGGACATAGGTCGCGCACATCTTCAACAATGTGGGTTGAGAGAATAATAATCTTATCTTGGCCAGCTTCTGAAAGAAGGTCGAGAAAACGTTGGCGTTCAAAGGGGTCGAGGCCAGCTGTGGGTTCATCAACGATGAGAACTTTGGGATCACCGAGTAAGGCTTGGGCTACGCCGAAGCGTTGACGCATACCGCCAGAATAAGTCGCAACAGCAGCAGATTTATGGGTGAGTAAATTCACGTTCTTAAGAAGTGACATAATCTGATCTTTGCGCTCTTTCTTATTCGTAACGCCTTTCAATATGGCGATGTGATCAAGCAGGGCTTCTGCACTCATGCGGGGGTAAACACCAAAGTCTTGGGGGAGATAGCCGATGACCGAACGCATGACATCTGGAGTTTTGACGATATCAGTGCCATTATACATAATGGTGCCTTCATCAGGGTTTTGAAGAGTTGCCAAGGTCCGCATCAAGGTTGATTTACCTGCGCCGTTCGGGCCGAGAAGGCCAAAAAGTCCAGGTTTTAAATCAAGGTTGATATTATTCATGGCATGGACGTCGCCAAAGCGTTTATGGACATTGGTGATAGATAGCATGATGTTCCCCAGTGTTTATTCTCTTTCTTCAATCCTATGGTTGTATTTATTGAAAAACAATAATTAATTGCAATAAACGATAATATTGAATTGAATTAATGTGAAAGTCGTAATTCTAAAGGTGACAGAGGGAAGTCGTGGGGGTATTCAATTTTTATGTCTGAAACCTCAATAAAACCTGTCCTGACTTATGGATTTGCGCGAGCGGAAGGTATTGTTGCAATTGAAAGCGACGGGAAGATGGTTTTAGCCTATCGTCCTGCCGCGACACTTGAGGCTAAACTTGAAGCCCGCCGTGCTCTGGGACAACCTGCACAATTATTAGAAGTGACACCGAGTGAGTTTGAAAACCATGCCGCGCGGGTTTACGCACATGCTGACCTGTCTAGCTCAGCAGAAGATGCGATGGACGCACCGAGTGATCTAAATGCCTTAGCCAGCGGTTTGCCGCGCACATCAGACTTGCTTGATAGTCAGGATGATGCCCCTGTGATCCGCTTGATTAACGGTATCTTACAAGAAGCTATTCGTTCACGCGCCTCAGATATACATATCGAGCCCTACGAGAAACGGCTCTCTGTTCGCTTTCGGATTGACGGAAGCTTACGTGAAATGCTGAGCTTGCCAGCGCGCCTATCGTCTTTGCTTGTGTCGCGCGTAAAAGTCATGGCGCAGCTTGATATCGCTAAAAAACGTATCCCTCAAGATGGGCGGTTTTCACTGAATCTCGGTGAGCGCGCGATTGACGTGCGGGTCTCAACTTTGCCTGCGCGCCATGGCGAGCGCCTCGTGATGCGTGTGTTGGAGCAAGATCAATCTAGCCTCAGCCTGCCCGAGCTTGGTATGGAAACTGAGGTTTTAGAAGCTTTTCAAGCTGCGCTTGCGCGGCCCAATGGTATTATCCTTGTAACAGGCCCCACAGGCTCAGGTAAAACAACAACGCTTTATGCGGCCTTGTCGCAGCTCAATGATGGCTCGCGTAATATTTTAACCGTAGAAGACCCTGTTGAGTATGCGCTCGACGGCATTGGTCAAACACAGGTAAATAGCCAAGTGGGCATGACGTTCTCTGCGGGGTTGCGGGCTATCTTACGTCAAGACCCTGACGTGGTAATGATTGGCGAAATCCGTGATCCTGAAACAGCTGAGATTGCGGTGCAGGCCTCATTAACAGGGCATTTGGTGTTGTCGACAGTGCATACAAATTCTGCTGTGGCAGCGATTGCGCGTCTTCGGGATATGGGTGTTGAGCCATTTTTGCTTTCATCGACGATTACCGCTTTAGTCGCGCAACGTCTTGTGCGTCGCCTATGTAATAATTGTAAAACGCCTTACGAACCCTCATCCCAAGAACAAGCTGAACTTGGTATCCATGAGGCCATTGGGACATTCTTTAAATCTAATGGATGTGCGCAGTGTCAGGATATCGGATATACTGGCCGCCTTGGTATTTATGAAATCGTGACACTCGATGACAAATTACGCGCCATGATACATGACGGGGCAAGTGAAACAGATATGGCAAAATATGCTTTTGTGAGCCGTAAAAACCTTCTGGCGAGTGGCGCGGATAAAGTCATGGCAGGCGAGACCTCAGCGGAAGAAGTATTGCGAGTCTGCAAAGCCAAAACTGCGGAAGATATCTAATGGAAGCGTATGACTACGCAGCTCTAGACAGTGCAGGTAAGCGCAAAAAAGGAACAATCATGGCCAGTTCTGCGCGTGATGCGCGGGATTTATTGCGGGCTAGAGCGCTTATGCCAGTTGAGCTTTCAGCGAGTAAGACTAAAAAGAACCAAGGGGCGTCTGCCAGTAATAATGGCCGTGTGAAGCACAAACATTTAACACAAGCGACACGGCAACTCGCAATTCTGATTGACGCGGCAACGCCTATCGAAGAAGCTCTGAAAATCACCGCTCTACAATTTGAACGCTCGCCCATGAAGGGGGCGCTTTTGGATATACGCGCGCAAGTCATGGAAGGGCTAAAGCTATCAGATGCGCTGCGCGGACAGTCCAAAGTCTTCCCAGAACTTTATACGGCGATGGTTGCCTCAGGTGAAACCTCAGGGCGTTTGCCTGCCGTGCTTAACCGCTTGTCTGATGATCTAGAAGCGAGTCAAAAAATACGCCGTAAAATTTTGGGCGCAACAGTTTATCCCATGGTGCTCAGCGTTGTTGCTTTGGCAGTTGTTGTCATTTTGCTAATCTTTATTGTGCCTAAGGTGGTTGATCAATTTGCAAGTTTTGGACAAGAGCTGCCGCCTTTAACGCTCTACACGATTGCTCTGTCAGGGTGGATGCAAAAATTTGGACTATGGGCTGCCGCTTTTATTGTTGTTTTGATTGTTGCGTTTAAGCGTGCGTTAAAGCAGCAAAGCCTGCGCCTTAAATGGGATGGCTTGAAGCTCAAAATTCCTGTCTTAGGCCGTGTAACGCGTAATTTGAATGCGGCGCGTTTCGCGCGGACAATGGCAGGATTAATCGATAGCGGAACGCCGGCGCTGACCTCGATGGAGACAGCGCGCCATACGCTTAAAAATGCGGTGATGCGTGATGCTGTTGCTGAGGCGTGTGTTAAAGTGCGTGAGGGTTCAGCCGTAAGTTCTGCGCTTCGAAATACACAGGTTTTTCCACCGCTTGTTGTTCAGATGGTCTCTGGCGGTGAATCTTCTGGAGATATGGGTAAAATGTTCTCAAAATCCGCTGATTATTTAGAGGATGAATTTGAATCCGCGACGGGTGTATTCTTGAGTTTATTAGAGCCCTTAATTATTATCTTTCTGGCGGGAATTGTGTTATTAATTATTGCAGCCATATTCCTTCCTATCTTAAGATTAAACACACTCGCTTTTTAATTTGTATCTAAGAAAGTTACGTATGAGAAAATATCTAATCGAAATGCTTAAGGCAAAAAAGAAAGATAACAATGAAGACGGTTTTACACTTGTCGAAGTTATGGTGGTTCTAGTTATCATTACTTTGCTGACCACTTTCGTTGTTGCCAATGTCTTACCCGCACAAGACAGAGCTTTATTATCTAAAACAAAAGCTGACATTCGTATTCTAGAACAAGCGATGGAAATGTACCGTCTTGATATGTTCGATTACCCTGAAGAGGATGCAGGTCTTGAGGCTTTGAAAAGCCTGCCAAGCGGAGCCGATGAGACGCGTTATCGTAAAGGGGGCTATGTCAAATTATTGCCAAATGATCCTTGGGGGCGGCCTTATATTTATCTTTATCCTGGTGAGAACGGAGTCTTTGATATTTTTTCATATGGTTCTGATGGCGAACCTGGTGGTGAGGATCAAGCGGCTGATATCGTGAGTTGGGAACAGTAATTGACTTCCCGCCCACATCACGAGGCGGGGTTTACGCTGGTCGAAGTTCTAGTGGTCTTAGTTATCATTGGTGTGATGGCGTCTATCGTGATTTTGTCTATACCAACGCCTAAAACAGCTTTGGATAAGCAAGCGAACATCATGGTCGGAACGCTGAATAAGATGGCGCAAGATAGTATTATTAGCGGGAGAGTTAGCGCTGTCGGTTTCGACCGCTCTGGCTATGTTCTCTATGAATTTGCGAATGATGACTGGCAAGAAACTGTCTCTGATGAATGGGCTGAGACTTACAGCCTGAAATATAAACGTATCGGGGCCGTATTGGATTTACCAAAAAAAGCAAAACCAGCTGTTTTGTTTCAACCCACTGGCCTTTCTACGCCGTTTGAATTGTCACTATCGGATAAAGATATTGCTTATACCCTTATCGGGGAAGGTGATGGACGTGTTGCCCTTCGGAAAGAGCAATAATGAAACGGTCCTCTTTAAACGCTTTCTCTTCGGAAACTCTTCCTACGAAAAATCACGACATAAAAACTAATGAGAATGGATTCACTTTAGTCGAAGTCTTAGCCGCTCTCTTGATATTCAGTTTTGCAATTGTGGCCCTAACTCACAGCGGTGCGGAGTCTGTGCGTGCTGTGAGTGTTTTAGAGCATAAAACATATGCAGGTATCGTTGCCGATAACCGTATCGTGCAAGCTAGATTAAAGCCTTTAAAAGTCGGAGTTTCGAGCGGGACTGAGTCGGCTGCTGGACGGGACTATGAGTGGCGAGAAGACGTTTCAGAAACAGAAAGCGATGGATTTTATCAGATTATCGTTACTGTGCAGGAAAAAAATCGAGACCAAATCTTGATTACAAGAACTGCTTTTCGAACGCGTGGTAACACATGATAATACATGAAGTATATTTGGCGGGCCCTGCAGCCCGTAAGGATGATGGGTTTACATTAATCGAAGTTTTGATTTCACTCTTTATTTTTGCACTTATCTCCTTTGGGACGATGACGGCCTTGACCCAAAGTTTTCAAGGTAAGACCCGCTTAGATACGGCTGTTTCGCAAATAAATAAAATTAACAGCGCGAGGGCCATCATGCGCGCGGATATGTCCGCGGCAACACTGCGCCCTTTACGTGACGAACTTGGCGGGGTTGAGCCTTATAGTCTTACGACGGACGGCGAGGCTCTCTTGAGTTTTATTCGGCGCGGACGGGAAAATCCCGGCGGTTTAGAAAAACGCGGTGACCTTGAGCGTGTCCAATATGTCTTGAGTGATGGTGATTTTATTCGCCGAAGCTTTGCCCATGAAAATCCAAGTTCTGATCCACTACATTTTGACCGCGTCTTATTAGAGAATGTTCAGGATGTAAAATTATCTGCTCATATCGCAGGAACGAATACTCAAAATTCAAACACCACATCAAATGCGACAGAGTTTTTTAGAGTATCGGAAGATGGAGTGGATGAAGTTCC
Organism: Hellea sp.; assembly: GCA_023300105.1. GTDB lineage: Bacteria > Pseudomonadota > Alphaproteobacteria > Caulobacterales > Maricaulaceae > Hellea. The sequence goes on along the minus strand of JALZWM010000005.1, from coordinate 2,348 downwards.
TGTCGCACTATCATTTGAAATTACTGATAACTTTGGTGACGTTACATCGCATTTTTTCGAGCTTGATTTATGATGAATTTAATTTCGAAAAAAAATGAAAATGAAAATGAACGAGGCACGGTCTTATTGACGACCTTGCTAATCATGGCCGTTATGGCAGCTGTGTCTGTAGCGATTATGGATGATATCAGGTTTGCTGTAAAACGCGTCATTAATGTAGGTGATTACGCGCAAGCCGATTGGTACGCCAAAGGTGCTGAAGATTTTGCGTCTAGCTATATTTCCGAAACCCTTATCCCTTTAAGTGATGAAGCCAAAAGCCAATTTTTGCAGCGACCACAAGTCTATGCTTTCCCATTTGATGGTGGGGCCATGACTCTTAATGTGAAAGATGGCACGCATTGTTTCTCACTTGGTAGTCTCATTAGCCAAGATGGCACTCAAAATATTGTTGGGCTTCGGCAGTTTTCGTTTTTGTTGACTGCCCTTGGTTGGCCCCAAAATGAGGCGTCTAATTTGGGGGCGGCGCTGACTGATTGGATTGACCTTGATAGTCAACGCGTAGTTAATGGCGCCGAAGATGGAGATTACTTAAGACGTACACCGCCTCACCGTACAGCTAATACGGTTTTAGCTTCTGTTATGGAATTACGCTCGCTCGAAGGCCTGACTGAAGAACTCTATCAATCTATTCGCCCTTATCTGTGTGCGCGCGAGGCTGGAGAAATGACGGCGTTTAATATCGATACGGCGACGCCATTGGATGCCTTCGTTCTTTCTACTTTACTGGGCGGAGCAGACCATGTGCAAACAGCCATCCAACTTATCACAGAACGCCCACCACAAGGCTATGGGAATATTGAAGCTGTAGAGGCTGCACCTGCTATGAGCGGGTTTGAAAGCGCGGATCGTTCATTTGAACAAATCGTCTTCTCACCGAATAAACTTTGGGTCGAGGCACAAGTGAATTATAGAAATGCAGAGCGGATTGTTGTTTTTGAATTTGATACGCTGGACAATGGGGGCGCTAATCTGACATATCGCGGGTGGGGGAGCGAAAATCTTCGCCCCGTCATAAAGGACCCAAATGAATTATCAGAGTAAAATATGACTGCGCGCCTAATTATTATCATGCCAACTTCTGAGGACGCTCCAGGTCTTTGGGGACGTGTGGATGGTACAAAGCTCTTGTCGCATGGACGTAATGCTCCGCCAGCGAATGATAGCGGCGAAGTTATCGCTATTTTGGCAGGCCAGTCCGTTCGTTTCTACGCACATGAACTTCCAGCGACATCTAAGAAAGACCGTCTGCGCGCGGCCGGTTTTAGTATCGAAGACAAAGTGTCTGAACCCTTAGGGTTAATTCATCTTGCTTTGGACGAGGAACGAATTGGGGTGATAGCGAAATCGGATATGCAAGCTGCTTTGGACCAACTTTCAACTGCAGGGCTCAAGCCGTCAAAAGCTTATGCTGATTTTGATACCCTACCCGAGAGCATGGGTAATGTTTCTGTTTTAGACCGCATTATTATAAGTGGTGACTTAGGGCATACTCTGGACGCTGATTGGGGGGAGACATTTCAAGCATCAACAGCGAATAAGATTTCGGACGAGGATTTTTTAATCGCAATTGCGGCGCGTTTGGAGACTGGTGAAGCCCTAAATTTACTACAAAATGATTTTGCCGAAAAAACAAATTTTGGACTTGCGGGTTTTGAATTGGATTGGAAACGTTTCGCAGGGCTTGGTGGAGTCGCGGCGTGTTTGGGTTTGGCTGCGCTGGTTCTGCAGGGTGCGGAAGCTCGCGCTTTGAAATTACAGGCGGCTGACCTTAAAACTCAAACAGCTCAGCTCTATATCGACGCGACGGGGAAATCGGCTCCCGCTAACCCTGCTTTAACAGCGACGCGAGCTCTTAAGGCGGGCGGTAAGGACAATCTTGAATTTTTGAAACTCTCGCAAATTCTCTTTGAAGGCGTGGATAAAGTAGGGGGCTTGTCCGTCAATCAATTGCGCTACCAAGAAGCGCGGCATGAAATTCAATTGCGCTTGATTTACCCCAGTTTTGAAAGTGCCTCTGATTTCGAGGCGGCGGTCCGAGCTGCAGGGGGAAACTTAAAGACTGGCGGCGTACGAGAACAATCGGGTGAATTTGTTGGTGAGGCTACGCTACGGGGAGGCACCTAGGATGTTGAACCTATTACGTTGGGATGAGCGTGAAGCTTATGAAAAAATAACGATGGGACTTTTGGCGGTTGGCTTGGGATTAGCGTTAATTTGGTTTTTTGCGATTAGTCCCGTTTTAAATGCTAAATCTGAAGCGCAGTCTCAATCGCGCAAAGCCTTGC
>JALZWM010000004.1 GCA_023300105.1 Hellea sp. | reverse complement strand
CCTGCCGCGCGGCCTGTAAGTTCAGCCATCACGCCGCGTGATGTCATACCGCATGCGAGCATGTGCCCATGCTGACGATACCCTGTAATCATTTGATCGCCTTCGATCATGGCTGCGCGTGTGCCGACAACAACAGCTTCTTGACCAATATAAAGGTGACAAAAACCAGCGATTTGGCCCATGCCGTAAAGCTGACCCGCTTTTTCTTCAAAGCGCCGAATAAGCAGCATGTCTTTATAATATTGTAGGAGCTCTTCTTTTGTAGAGTTGAGCTTTTTCGCTTTAGATTTTTTTTGAGACGCTTTTTTGGCCGCCATAGTCGCACTCTCTTATTATATTACGCATACGTATTAAAATGTATATGCTGATATTATGGAGAGTGTTATGCTGTAATTTAAGGCGTTTGGTCAAGCCAAATCGTCTTTTCCTTCGCTTGCGAAACAAATAATATTTCCCGCGCTTTGATGTCCAATTCATCCAGATCAAGGCCTTTGGCCTTGAGGCCATTTGCGTGCTCTTCGAGGGCGATGCGTTTGGCAGTCACTGCCGCTAAGTGGGTTTCATTACGCTTAATATCACGATCATAGTCAACCCAGCGCATAAGGCCCTGAGAGCCAGAAAACGCATGAAAGGACAAATAGACATAGAGGGTGATAAGCGCAAAAAATGGCCATTTAGTACGCAGATATTCCAGTGGGTTTTTTATGGGACGTTCCATGGGGCTCTATTGAAGCCCTTATGGTTAGCATTAAGTTAAAACTCTAGGAAAACTTTGCGGCGTTTGCGATGCGCGTTAGGCCCGCTTTGCCCTCGGGCGTTGGCAGGAGCATGTAAACATGTGCGAGGCCTTCGGCGAGGTCTAGCTTAGGCGTAAATCCTGCGGCGTGCATTTTATCGACGCTGCTCATGATATCTGCGTGAAGCAGGTCTTTATCGGCGGTAAAGACCCATGTCGGGGGCAGGGACGCCAGCGCGCCGAAAATAGGGCTGATAAGCGGGTCATCAAGGCTTAGCTCACCTGCATGACGTTCTGCCGCGAGATGAATTTTGTCCCCGTCCAGTAATTGTTCCTCATTGTGTTGAACCATATCTGGATTGGCCATGCGAAGATCAATCCACGGGCAAAGGAGAACAAGCTTATCTGCGGGTGTTCCAGATTTGGCAAGGCCTTGCGCCAAAACCATCGCCGCATTGGCTCCCGCCGAGTCGCCCATAAGAACGACTTTAGACGGCTTTAACCGCGCGATGGTCTCGTCATAATGCGCGCGTATCCACGCATGCGTGCCAGCGGCGTCAACATGGGGGAAGAGGGGGTAATCTGGCGCTGATAGGGCCGCGCCTGATTTGCGCGATATCTCGCCCATCATCGGGAAGTAGAAATAGGAAAACCCAGCCACGAACCCGCCGCCGTGTACATAATAGATGAGCGTATCATTTGCTTTATCGTTTGCTTTATCATTGGCAGGATAAGTCCAAACGGCTTGCCCGTTAAACTCTGTACCTTCGATACTATATTTCTGACGTTGCCCCTTGCTCGGCGCAGCCGTAGACCCTCGGCCAGTCTCAAATTGCTTGGCAAGGATTTGCCGCCCGCCAATAAGCTTTAGAATATTAACGAATGTACGATGTCTAAAGCTTATTTGGGGCAAAATGCGATCCTTAAGAGGTATAACCTTTTGGCATAACTTCGCGGCCAGCATAATGGGCCATAGAGCCAAGCTGCTCTTCAATGCGAAGAAGCTGATTATATTTCGCTAACCGGTCAGAGCGGGCGAGGGAGCCTGTCTTGATCTGTCCGCAATTTGTCGCCACAGCCAAATCAGCAATCGTTGTATCGGCTGTTTCGCCGCTACGGTGACTCATGACGGCGGTAAAGCCAGCGCGGTGCGCCATGTCTACAGCGTCTAGCGTTTCGGATAAGGTTCCGATTTGGTTGACCTTGACGAGGATTGAATTGGCCGCTTGCTTTTCAATGCCTGTTTTCAGGCGCTTAGGGTTGGTGACGAAAAGATCATCGCCGACCAACTGGCACGTGCCGCCGATTTTCGCTTGTAGCGCAATCCAGCCATCCCAATCATCTTCGGACATACCGTCTTCAATCGAGATAATCGGATAATTCGCAGCCAAATCCGCGAGGTAATCAACCATCTGCTCAGAGGTCAGGCTTTTGCCTTCGCCCTTGAGGTTATACATCTTACCATCGTAAAATTCAGTCGCCGCCACGTCCATCGCAAGGAACACGTCAACGCCGGGCTTGTAACCTGCCGCTTCGACCGCGCTCATGATGTAATCAAGCGCGTGTTTCGAGCCGTCAAGGTTAGGCGCAAAGCCGCCTTCATCGCCAACATTTGTGTTGTGACCATCTGCTTTGAGTTTTGCTTTTAGCGCGTGGAATATCTCCGCGCCGCAGCGCAAGGCTTCGGAGAATGTCTCTGCGCCAACAGGCATGACCATAAATTCTTGAACGTCGATAGGGTTATCTGCATGCTCGCCGCCATTGATGATATTCATCATAGGCACAGGCAGAACCCGCGCATTTGAGCCGCCAACATAACGATAAAGCGGTGTTTGCTGAGAATCAGCAACAGCCTTGGCCAGCGCAAGAGAGACGCCAAGCATCGCATTCGCCCCGAGGCGGCCTTTATTCTCTGTTCCGTCAAGATCAATAAGGAGTTGGTCAATCGCGCGCTGATTCTCGGCGTCTAAGCCATAAAGCGCGTCTGCGATTTCTGTATTCACATTAGTGACGGCGTTGCGAACGCCTTTGCCGAGGTAACGGGCTTTGTCGCCGTCCCTAAGCTCAACAGCTTCATGGGCGCCTGTTGAGGCACCAGAGGGCACAGCCGCGCGTCCAAATCCGCCATCGGATAAGGTCACATCAACTTCTAAAGTCGGGTTGCCACGGCTATCGAGGATTTCCCGGGCTAAAATTTCTTCAATCTCTACCATCGGGGTCTCCGTTTAGGCGTTATATTAATCTTTGGGGGTCAGAACCTGACGTCCGCGGTACATGCCTGATTTCAGGTCAATGTGATGCTGACGGCGAAGTTCGCCGCTATCCTTGTCTTCAACATAGTTGACAGCAGATAGGCGATCATGTGCGCGGCGCATGCCACGACGTGAATTAGAAATTTTACTCTTAGGAACAGCCATCAGGGCCTCCGTCTAATAACAACAAAGCGGCCTCGTAATGCCCAAAAGGGAATTAGGCCGCTAATTTGTGGCGCGTGTAGCGAATAAGATAAGAAACTTCAAGAGCAATGTGTAAGTTGGAGGAAGAGTTTTTGTGGTAATTTAGGGAATGAAACCAAATTTATGTAAGCAGCTTATTTGTGAGGGTTCAAGGTGCGGGTAGAATGGCGAGTTTATGCCCAGAGGGGACGTTAGCCTAGTGTCTTATTTTGAGCGAGTTTAGGTTACTTGCGACCTTTCAACTTCCATTTATCCATTGCTACATTCGCAATCGACTTACATAGAAGAAAAATGGAAGCATACGTTAAATCAATTCTCAAGCAATCAGATCAGATCATTACGCACCAACGCGAACTAGAAGAAATTCGTGGGGAGAAATTCAATGTCTTTTCCATCTTGAGTATGGAAACAAAAGAAGATGCCACGCACTCAGCTTTTATTGGTGAATTACTGGACCCCAAAGGCTCTCATATGATGGGGGCTGTCTTTCTGGAACAGTTCTTAAAGGCAATCCAACATGAAGCCAATATTAACGCGTCTTCTGCAACGGTGATCCGAGAGTTTTACATTGGGAAAGTGGACTTTGAGCAAAGGACTGGTGGGCGAATTGATATAGATCGGAAG
>JALZWM010000003.1 GCA_023300105.1 Hellea sp. | reverse complement strand
CGTTCTTGGTCTTTAAGAGTGCGGCGCTGTTCTTTATCTGCCTCTCTCGCGGCGTCACGCACACGTCTTTCTTCACGTTTGGCGGCATCACGTGCCTGTTTGTCATCGCGCCGCGCTGCATCACGTGCGCGCTTCTCTGCATCTTGGGCTTGTTTGGCAGCCTCCTTGTTACGGCGGTCTTGTTCTCTAGCTTGTTCTCTAAGTTCTCTCTCTCGCTGCTCGGTCTCGCGTCTTTGTTGCTTTTCAAGGTCACGGTCTCTTTTACGGGCCTCACGTTCTATTCGGCGCTCCTCTTTGGCGTTAAGTTCTTCAAGGCGGCGTTGGTCTTCTGCACTGCGGCGTTCTTGCTGCCGTAACTCTCTGGCTTCACGTTCTTCTTGTTTGCGGCGTTCTTTGGCTTCTTTTTGTTGGCGCTTATATTCTTTTTCTTCGCGCTCGCGGGCGGCTTCTTGCTCGGCAATGGCGCGGCGTTTTTCTTCTTCTTCAAAGGCTTGTTGAGGCGAAGCGAGTATTACTGGGGCTGAACTATAGTCAGGCTGATAAGCTTGCTCAGGTTCTGGCTGAGGTTCTTGTTGGGGGATAAAAGCAGGTTGAGGTGGGGGCTGTGGTATGGGCGCTAACGTGGATATGTCAGGTAAGTCTGGCAAAGTCTCTTGTCTGAGGACGGGCGCAGCTAAAGGTTCAACGACAACAGGTTCAAATATTTCGACTTGAGGCTGAGGTCTAGGTTGAGGCGGCTCATAAAACTCAATAATAGGTTCAGGTTCAGGAATGGGATATGTAAGGGGTTCTGGCTGTGGCCTTTGCTCAGGAATAGGTGCAGGCGACGTGATGATCTGTGGAGGTTCATATATTTCAGCTAGAGGCTCGCTCAGCGTTTGCTGCGGCGGTGATGGGGCTGGTGAAGGTTCAGGTTGAACCGGTTGAGGTCTTGGCGCGGGCGCAGGCTTGGGTGGTTTTGCTACAGGTTTAGGAACGGGCTTGGGTTTGGGCGGTGTTACTTTTGGTCGTTCGGGCTCTAATGTTATGATCTCTACGGATATAGATTCAGGTTCGTCTTCCTTCAGGTCGGGCATGATGAAGTTGGCATTCATCATGAAAAAGAAGAAAATATGGACGGCAAATACCATGGCCACAACGCTTGTGATGCGCTGCGCAGAATCATCATAGAAATCCGAGACAGGGTCTGGATCATGATAGGGCGAGAAATTCGCAAAAAATGTCACAGGCAGCTTCAAATTACACACGCTTCGTTAGTAATGAATCGCCAGAAAGCCCAGCACTTACACAGAGTCTAAGGCTTTAGATGAAAACCGCCAAGGCCTGTTCGTGCGAATTTACCCTATGTTACTCGCTTATGAGGATTAAATTTCAGTCAGGCAGTGATTTTTCCATTTTGTACGCCTACTTATAAAAGATAAACATGCAACTGTAGAGTTACATAGGATGAGCTAAATTAGGCGATTTTGGAGCTTTTAATAAGGTGGCTGTCATAAGGCCACGAAGGGAATTCCCGATGTATATTTTATCAGCAGATAACAGGTCATATTCAAAAATATTTGCTTCTTGAGCTGCCGCGGTCTCAATTAATTCCTTACGCAGGATGCCAGGAAGAATGCCAGCACTAAGAGGCGGGGTAAGGAGATTGCCGTTTTTCTCAATAAAAATTGAGGTAAAAGATCCCTCGCATATCTCGTTTTTTTCGTTGAGGAAAATGACTTCATCTGCGCCTGTTAAGTGAGCCAGCCGTTCGCGCTCGCCGTCATAAAAGCTACGGCGGGAAATTTTATGATCTGTGCTTTGAACATGCTTAGTGAGTCTGTGTTCAGAGATAATTACTTTTATCTTTTTGAGCTCGGCATAATCTTTTGTTGAGAGAGACAATATCCCATCAGCCTGTAATGTCAGGCGCAGATGTTGAGGTTTCTCATGTGTCTCAATAGCTTTTAAAAGGGCATTGTATTTTGCAGAGTTAAAAGGATAACCCAGCGCTTTCGCCGCGGTCTTCATACGGTCTTTGTGATACTTACCTCTTATAAATCCTTCCTTTGGATCCCAGCGAAAAGTCTCAATGATATACGTGGGCTGCGCCGTTAAGACATCCGCTTTTAAGAGACATTCTTGGTACTCATCAAGCGCTTCGCTATCGAGGACGAGCCCGCTACCGACGTTGTAAGTCAGCTTTTTATCTTGGAGTGTGATTGTTCTTATGCCGACGTTAAAACAGGCATCGCCGTTCGGGTCGATGTATCCCATAGATCCGCAATAAGCTCCGCGCGGGGTATTTTCTAATTCATCTATGATTTCCATTGCACGTATTTTGGGCGCGCCAGTAACAGAACCACAGGGGAATAGATTTTTAAATATAGTTTTAAGATCAGTGCCGTCATTGAGCGTTGCCATAACGCGTGAGGTCATTTGATGTAATGTCGGATAGGTCTCTAGCGCAAATAACTCAGGGACTTTGACTGACCCTGTTTTTGAAATGCGGGATAAGTCGTTGCGTAGCAGGTCAACAATCATCAAATTTTCAGCTTGTGATTTTACGTCCCCACGCATTTCTAGGCGTAATGCGTCATCTGCTTGCGTATGGGCTCCGCGCGGTCGTGTGCCTTTCATGGGCTGCATGCTTATATTATCAGCGTTTTTACGAAAGAAAAGTTCTGGCGAAAGTGATATGATATCTGGTGTCTCGCCAAGGCTAATTATACCGCCATAACGTCCCTTTTGGCGGTGCCTAAAAGCGGCGTAAAGCGCGTGAGCTTCGCCGTCAAATTCAGTGACCATTGGAAAAGTGAGGTTAATTTGATAAACATCGCCTGCACGAATATAGTCCATGACTTTGTTGAAACGTGTTCGGTATTGTATTTCATTCCATACAGGTTTCAGTGTTAATTTTGGCAGATCAGATTTATACAAATATTCAGTGGGGGCTTTAAAACTTACGGATTTAAAAACACCAAAATGTAAAAGAGGCGTTGGCAAATTATCTTGCAGCAAGGGCTTGAGTTTAGGCTCGAATGTGAGCCCAAGTTCATAAGAGAGATATCCTGCAAGGTGCAAGCCTTGCTTTTGATATGCCATGAGTTTTGTAAAAGCGGCGTCTATATCCTCGGGCGCATGTGCTGTAATAACATCAACTGGATTGGTATAATAACGCTGCTTATGCGCGAGTTGGTCATCGAGTAAAATATAAGTGGGCAGGGATGTCATTTAAAATGAAAACCCATCTATGAGTCCATTGTAAAAACTGTTCCTAGCTTTCAGAATTTGGGGGGCGTCCTCTGACAGGCATCTGCGAAAGCTGACCTGGGACCCCGGCGCAATTTGGCCTAACAACCAAAGGTCAGCGCGAATAACCTGAAGAATGCGCGGATAACCACCTGTGCAATGCCCGTCCGCTAAGGCTAAGATAGGTTGCCCATCCGCAGGGACTTGTAACGTTCCTGGTATGAGGGGGGAGCTTGTCATAGAAACTTCGGTCATCTGTTTTGACATGGAAATTTTATCTCCGCGCAACCGTGAGCCCATGCGGTCAGTTGCAGAACTAGCATGAAACGGGCTCACAAAAAGATGACGTCTGCTGGCTTTATCAAGTCCGTCCCATTCGGGCGCGGGTAGGGACCTTAAGACGACATGGCGAGATAGGTTTGGAATAAACCCTTTGGGGATGCTGCGGGGCATTTCTCGCGGGCGATGGCTTATAGGGAGTTTATCCCCAGCCTTAAGAGCGCGTCCGTCAATACCGCCAATTTTGGCTGGCAAGTATGTTGAAACGCTCGCCATGAATTCGGGTATCTTGAGGCCGCCCGCAATCGCGATATAGGCGCGGCATCCATCTCTCGCAAAACTTAAAGTGAGTATGTCGCCTTTATGGACGGAAATAGCGGTGAAGTTTTTGATATTCTGACCGTTGACCTGTGCCCACATTTCTGCGCCCGCAAGTCCAAATGTTGTGTCGGATGTGAAACGGATGTGAAGTCCACCCAAAGCGCATTCTAGGGCTGGCGCATCCCAGCGATTACCCGCCATCCAATTGGCGAGCGCAAATGAAAATTTATCAGCTGCCCCGCTGGCAGGCATGCCGAGATGGCGAAGTCCATGCCGTCCGCTGTCTTGGATTGTTGTTTGAGTGCCGCCGTTCAGAATTTCAATCATACTGAGAACCCATCAAAGAATTTAGCATCAATTGGGATGAACTGAATTTTATCTCCAGCTTTGATAAGGAACGGATCTTCGCGCGATGGATCAAATAATTTCAAGGGCGTGCGCCCAATGATTTGCCAGCCGCCAGGGCTATCCAAGCCGTAGATACCTGTTTGCCATCCTGCTATTCCGATTGACCCCGCAGGCACGTGCGCGCGCGGCGTTGCATGACGCGGGTGATGTAGGGGTTCTGGGGCCTCGGAGAGAAAAGAAAAACCTGGGATGAAACCCAGCATACAGACGTTATAGAGTGTCTCTGCGTGTAATTTTACTAAGGCTTTATGCGAGAGTTTACTTGTTTTTTGTATGGCGTCGATATCAGGACCGTGTGCGCCGCCATAGGCCACGGGTATTTCAATCACGTTTTGAGTTGATTTTGGCTTTGGCTTTAGATTTTTTATATGTTTTTTGATTGAGCTTTTAGCCGCGCTGAGTGTGATTTTAGACATATCAAATTGACACAATAAGCTGTCATAGGCGGGGACAATTTCAAGCCAGTTTTGTGACGTGCGCAATGCCTGCGCCAGTGCGTGAATTGTATTATTTATATCAGCTGAATAATGCGTGCCTGCGGGTAAGTCATAGTGAATGAGTACGGAACTGTCACCATAATCTAATAGATGTGGGTCTTGAACGGTATTTCGAGCCGTATTGAGGCTTTGGTTTTTTTTAAGCGGCATTAGCGAAGGCTTTTATACGAATATTTGCATTTTCAAGTTCATGCCGTACAAGGCGGGCTGTCTCCACGGCGCCGTGACTATCGCCGTGTAGGCAAAGCGTACGAACCGCTAAATTTAGTTCCTGACCGCTGGCCGTCGTCACAGCCTGCATCGTGACTAACTTTTTAGCTTGCCGCAAACGCTTGCCCTGTTCTTTTATGATGGCGCCTTCAAGGTTGCGGTTTTGAAGGTGGCCATCATCTGTGTAACGGCGGTCTATGAAACCTTCCGAAATGAATTTTAATTTATAGCGTTTCGCCGCTAATCCCATTTCAGAATTTGGCGCGCCCATAAATATAAGCTTGGGGTCTATAGCGTGTATAACTTGCGCGATTAAATTAGCTTTATCGGTATCTTTAACCGCATCATTATAGAGCGCCCCATGAGGTTTGACATAAGCGATAAAGCTGTCTTCATCAGCCGCAATTTCTACTAAAGTGATTATCTGTTCTAACAATGACCGTTTAAGCTCATCTTTTGTAATATCCGTACCAAGCCCTAAAGACTTACGTCCAAAATGCGCTTTATCAGGATAGGAAGGATGCGCGCCGATAACGACACCATAGTTTTTAGCGCCGCGAACCATGTTTTGCATTGATTGCTTTGTTCCAGCATGTCCGCCGCAAGCAATGTTGGCTGAGGTAATATATTGTAGCATGGCGTATTCAGATTGAGCCCATTGCGCATCATCTGCTTCGCCTAAATCAGCATTTAAATCGATTGTCTTCATGTGTGCGTTCTAACAGCAAAATTTAATTTTAAAATTCATATTTTGCAGTCTTTGAACGTTAAACGTCTCAAGAGCCGATATGTTTTAAATCCCAATAAGCTGCGGTGAGGTTAATGACTTCTACCTCGTGAGAGTTTATATCTGCATCTGAGGCTGAAATTTTGATTAACCCATTGAGTAAAATTTGTTTTAAAGGAAAATTTTCTAGAGCGATGATTGTATTCATAATGAACTTATCTGAATCAGGTCCTTGGATAACTTTCGCAATATTATCTTTATGTACCTCAAACCAAACGGCAAGAAGTTCATCATTCATGTCCATAGGCTGCCCGACTTCCTCTACTAATATGCGGGCGTTTTGAATGAGGCTTTGAACTTCATTTTCTAGGACGTCACCATCTGCTAACACGACGCATGTCATAAGCGTTAAAACGTGAATCCAATCTTTAGATGTAATTTTCAAAATTCGCAACTTTCTCTATTTGTTATACTATAGAGAAATTTAGTAAAATTTGCTTTAAATCGCAGTTCCACAAGCATAGGCGCTGGCCCACGCCCATTGGAAATTATGCCCGCCAAGGTGACCTGTGACGTCGACGACTTCGCCAATAAAATACAGGCCCGGCACATTTTTAGCTTCGAGTGTTTTCGAGGATAGTGCGTTTGTGTCTACGCCCCCTTTTGTGACTTCCGCCTTGCGGTAGCCTTCTGTGCCCGCAGGTTTAATACGCCATTCTTTGACCATCAGGGATAGGTTCGTTAATTGAAGGTCGCTCATATCAGCGAGCCGTTCTTGTTTGATATTGCTGGCAATGTAGTCGGCGAGCCGGGTGGGTATATATTGCGCCAGCCATTTTTTTGGGTTTTGACGAGGGGTCTCTATACGGGCAGTTTTGAGGACGTCCAAAATATCATGGTTGGGCGCTAAGTCGATTGTAATTGCATCCCCAAAATTCCAATAAGAACTAATTTGTAAAATAGCAGGACCCGATAAGCCGCGGTGCGTGAAAAGCAGTGCTTCATCAAAAGATGTTGCATCATGGTGAACGCGGCTATCTGCGCTGACACCCGCAAGCATTTTTAAGGGCTCTTTGAGACCATCCGTAAAGGTCAGAGGTACAAGGGCTGGGCTGGTCGGCACGATGGCGATGCCAAATTTTTCGGCGACTTTATACCCATATCCGCTCGCGCCCATTTTAGGAATAGACGGGCCGCCACAAGCAATGACGACTTTATCGCAATTTAGAGATTGATGGGGTGTTGTGACGACATATCCTGCGTCGAATTTTGTAATATCTAAGACAGATGTCGAGAGGCGAATTTCATTGCCCGCTTGTTCGCATTCGGCAAGGAGCATATCGATTATCTGCTGACTACTGCCATCACAAAAGAGTTGTCCTTTGGTTTTTTCATGAAAGGCAATTTTATAACGTTTGATTAAGTCGATGAAGTCTTCTGGCGTATAACGCGAGAGTGCGGATTTGCAAAAATGCGAATTTTCAGAAATAAAATTATGAGGACCGCAGTAAATATTTGTGAAATTGCATCGCCCGCCGCCAGATATTCTAATTTTTTCACCGGGCTTTTGAGCATGGTCTAGTAAAAGAACTTTTTTGCCGCGCGCACCAGCTATTGCGCCGCACATCAAACCCGCAGCGCCAGCACCTATTATAATGATATCATATTGGTTCGTCACGCAGGTTCAGTGAAGGAGGGCGCAAAAAAGGTCAACCTCAATAACTTTACTATTAACTGGCCTGTTGAATAAGCGTAAAGTTGGTTTCTAATTCACTAAACGAAAATTGAGGTACATCTAATTCAGTAACATCTAATTTATGAACATCTAATTCAGTAATATCTAATTCGACTTGTAAGGTTTGATAGTCACGTTCAGCTTTATCTAACTTTATTTCCATGTCTTGAACAAGTTCTGAAATTTGGGCGAGTTTTAACGTATCTCTCTCGTGGGATAAAAGTTTATTTTCAGTAATTACATTTTTCAAGAGATTATGATCATAATCGACTGTTTTTAATAATTTTGCGAGTTCTAAGAGAGTGAGTAAAAGAGTTTTTAGGTCAGGTGTCTCTTTTTCAACGGCAAGAAGACAATTCTCAATCAACTGGCCGCCAAGCTTGGTAGAAAACTGCGGAATATAACTGTCAGAGTTCATTGTCGTACAATCTATCGTTGCAGCTGTAAATTATATTGCCTGGCTTAACAAAACCTAAATAAAAAACTTCAATTTCTAGTTTTATAACTTATTTTTATTAGGTTTAGTTTGACCCTACCCTAAAACAATAAGGCTTAGACTGCCAACACTATAATTAGCAGAGTTGAGTTGTTTATGCTTAATAATTAGGCCTGTTTTTTCAAAATTCAGTGGCTTAATCCCGTACATTAACATAAAATAAGCTGAAAGTATTTGAGATGTATTCTTCTCTCAAAGTTAACGTATTTCTACGTCACTTAGAGGCTCACATGGTAGAACAGACAATCGACATCATTGTTTACGGAGCAACCAGCTTTGTCGGTCAAATTATGACTCGCTACATGCACCAAACGTTTAATGATGGCGCCGTTAGTTGGGCGATAGCCGGGCGTTCAGAAAATAAACTTAAAAAACTTAGTGAAGATATTGGATTGTCTGAGGTTGAAATTATACTGGCAGACGCGAGCGATGAAGCTGCGTTAGAAAAGATGTGCGCGCGCGGAAAAGTTGTGATTTCAACTGTAGGGCCTTATGCACTCTACGGCGATACATTGGTTAAGGTTTGCGCCGAAACAGGCACTCATTATTGTGACCTGAGCGGTGAACCGCAATGGATTCGTAAAATGCAAGAGCGTCATGAACAAGCCGCAAAGCAGAGTGGGGCGTTGATCGTGCATTGTTGTGGGTTTGACTCTATCCCATCAGACTTAGGTGTTTATTTTTTACAGCAACACTCTTTTAAAAAATACGGTCAGGCCTGTAGCAAAATCGACATGCGCGTTGCGAAATTAAAAGGCGGTGCGTCCGGCGGCACTATCGCCAGTATAATCAACATGATTAAGGAAGCTTCGGGTGATGCTGCACTCCGCAAACAATTAAAGGACCCTTATAGCTTATGCCCTCCAAACCATGGTTTATCCGCGCGTCAGACTGAGGTGAAAATGTCCTATGACGCTGAGTATAAGAGTTGGATTGCGCCCTTCATCATGGCCGCCATAAACACGCGTGTGGTGCATCGCTCCAACGCTTTGAGCGGTAATAGCTATGGGAGTGAGTTTTTGTATGAAGAAGCCATGGTCACGGGTGATAACGGGCGGGGCAAACGTATGGCACGCGCAACAGCTTGGGGTATAAATGTTTTCATGTTTGGACTCGCAATGCCACCAATACGGTGGATACTCGAAAAACATATACTGCCTAAACCTGGTGAAGGCCCCAGTGCACAAGAACAACTGGACGGTGAATATGATCTTGTGTTCTTGGGCTCAACACTTAATGGCGATAAGGTCAAATGCAGAGTAACGGGTGACCGTGACCCCGGTTATGGCTCTACAGCCAAAATGTTGGCGCAAGCTGCCGCCTGCCTCGCGAAAGATGTACCAAAGACAACACAAGGTGGGTTTTGGACTCCTGCAACGGTCTTAGGCGATAATTTAATTAAGAGACTGCGCGAACACTCTGGGCTAACGTTTGATATCGAATAGACTCGTTTTAATGCTAATTCTCATTGCTCGTTCCGTGATTCAAAAGCCATACAACATTCGACTCTCTTCTTTTTCCGAAGTTATTTGAAGCTTATTACACGCGCTTTAACGGCTCATGCGTATAGTTTTTATGACTGTAATTCCTTCACGCGCCGCTGGCCTGTCTCGACTAGCGTCTTTTATTTCCCTTGCAGGGCGCAATTACGCGCAGCGCCGTAATAGTGATATGGGACAAGGTCAGCACAATGACGTCTCTATGCTTTCACCATATATCCGTCACCGTCTTATAGAAGAAAGCGAAGTGGTCTCCGAAGTTCTAAGTATCCATAGCGCCGCACAGAGCGAGAAGTTTGTCCAAGAAGTTTTCTGGCGGACCTATTTTAAAGGGTGGCTTGAACAAAGACCGCAAGTTTGGACGCGTTATCAGCAGGGCGTTGAAACACATTTAAATGTCTTGGCAAAAGATAAGTCTTTACGGCGCCGATATGACAGCGCCGTTCTTGGACAGACAGGCATTAAGTGTTTTGATTACTGGAGCCGTGAATTACGTGAAACGGGATATTTGCATAATCATGCGAGAATGTGGTTTGCAAGTATATGGATTTTTACGCTCAAGCTACCGTGGGAACTGGGTGCAGATTTCTTCTTGCGTCATCTTCTTGACGGTGACCCGGCCAGCAATACGCTGTCGTGGCGCTGGGTTGGAGGGCTGCATACAAAAGGGAAAACCTATCTAGCTCGGCCCGATAATATTGAACGTTTCACTAATGGTCGGTTTAATCCGGTTGGGCAATTGGCAACCCATGCAGAGAGTTTGACTGAACCAGAAGAAACAATGCCCGATCAGGCTTTGCCTCAATCAGTAGTTCTGCCTCATTCAGCATTTTTATTACTGGTGCATGAGGATGATTGTCATCCTGAAAGCCTGTTATGTCCAAGCCCGTTACTTCAAGATAGACGGCTGTCTGGTGTTATAGGTGCGCTGGCTACACCTTTACGTTCGCCGTTGGCAGTGGATACAAAAGTATTATCCTTTACCCATGCTGCGGTGAGTGACGCATTAACGCGTTGTGGTAGTGACAGGAGCTTAATTGACGGTGACTGGGCGGGGCCGTTAATAGCGGCCTGTGAACAAGATGGCGTAAAACATATCGTGACGGCCTATGTGCCCGTTGGTCCAAGCGCGCAGGCTTTGGCCAAAGCAATGCCCGAGTTTGAACGGGCTGGAATTACTGTCACGCAAATCACCCGTCCATGGGACCGTCTTACGTGGCCTTATGCCAATCGTGGATTTTTTAAGGTAAAAAAGAAAGTGCCTAAAATTTTAGAAGACTTAAAACAAAATGATATTCAGGTGCACTTAATATAAGTGCTTGAAATTTTCTGATTACAGATGTTCACTGGAGCCAAGACATTAGTATATGTTAGATACGGGTGATACTTTACTTCTTATAAGACAAATAAACCGTTGTCTCCATAAGGGGTACAATCAGAATATATGTCTGAGGCATTCTCATAAGATCCTCAAATGCTACACGCGCCACTAATTGCAGTGCCGCGTCATTAAAATAAACTTTTGACTAGTTAAGGCCCGCAATGTGGAGTGAAAAGTTTCGTAGCGTTGGATTTGTTAGAGTTGAGTGCGGGACACAGGAAAACGTATGTCTTCCAATAACTTAGATGTGCGTGGTAAGAGTAAAATGGCGCACCGGGGAGGATTCGAACCCCCGACCCCCTGATTCGTAGTCAGGTACTCTATCCAGCTGAGCTACCGGTGCGCAGAGTATTTCACCTTCGTAGGCGAGGCCGCGTTAAAGCGCAAACACATCAGAATTGCAAGCGCCTTTTTACGTTAATTACTGTTATCATCAATGACTAAAATTTTGGTTAAGTTACCTGTACAAATATAGACTTAAATTTACCTGCATTGTGGCCTTATATCTTATGAGGAGGGTAAAATGACGACTTCTGTCTGTTAGGATTGAATAAGTCCGTCAAATGCCCTGCTAGAATTAGGAAATATAGATCTGTCTAAGGTCGCACGGTCAAAGCCAAGGTGATCTCTTAATACGCCTTTTAAAACGGCAGTTACATCATTTGCGGGTGCTAGGTCACGGCCTTCGTAAAGGGCTTTCTTCTTTAACCCTGGCCATTCGCCTTTTATGCGGCCTCCGGCAACTGCGCCTCCCAGTAACATCATAAGTCCGCCAGTCCCGTGATCCGTTCCGCGGGTGCCATTAATAGCAGCGGTTCGACCAAATTCCGAGCAGACGACAATACAGGTCTTATCCCATTTATCGCCGAGTTGCTGTCGTAAGGCTAATAGGCCAGCGTCAAGTTGTTGGAATTTTCGCCCTAATTGTCCCAGCTGATTAAGATGGGTGTCCCATCCATTAAGAGCGACCATACCTACCCCTGGGCCGTCTTTAGCTGACATAATTCGCCCAAGGGCTTCCAAGGCTATCGGATATTCGAGGGTGAATTTTCGGCTTGATCGACGATTAATTGACATGCCTTCTACTTTACTGTCCTGTGCACTTTCCAGGGACCGTGTAAGCTCAGTATCATTGACGTAAAGGTTTGACAGTCGATCCAAGAGGTCCGGGGACACTTCGTCAAATAAAGGAGGGGACCAATTAGCTACTCTGGTTTCGCCTTGGAGAGCTAATGGAATTGACCTTGCAAGGGCCAGGCCATTACCGCCAAGGGCTTTAAGAGCTCTATTGAGCCATCCATCATGAACTTGGCCACTTCCAAGAACTTCTAAAAAGTCTTGAGCATCAAAGTGCGAGCGAGATCTGTAAGATGTGCTACAGGCATGAATGAAAGATGCGTCGCCCGCTTTATAGAAATTATTAACTGACTTAAATGAAGGGTGCAAAGAAAAGCCATTTTTAAGATCAAGTAATTCTGAATGTTCGGGTATGAGTTTTTGGCGCAAATCTACCGTTTCTTTATCTTGGGGGATTAAAGCCGATAATCCGTCCATTCCGCCGCGAAGAAGAATAAATATAAAGGGTTTATCTGCCACACCTGTTGCGAAAGACGGTTGATTGACTGTGGCTGCTGCCAACAGCCCTAAAGCGGTGCGCCTTGAAAATTTTGGTTCAGCTATAAACATTATCGTCTCTGAAATTCTGGTGACATAAGCATCATAACCAGGGCTTGCTGATTACTTTCAGCTTGGTTGATGGCCTGTGTAGTTTCTTTGCTCACGCGATTTCCAAGAGCGCTTTTTAAAAACGCACGGGCGTCGACCTTTGAATTTCTTTGTGCAACTTTATTAGACCATTCAATTCTCTTCATCAATGCGTCGGGGCCAATCCAAGCTTGACTGGTATCAGGCCAGCCTTCGGGTGTAGGCGCTCTGAAAGGGGTCTGTCCAAAGCCTTCATAAACATCCCTTGGCCATGTTGGAAACACTTTCGTGCTTCCCATATAACGCGCTGCAGAAGTAAGTAGCTCATTTGGTGTTTTAATTTTTTGTGCGGGAGCATTCCAAAGTTCGGGGGCCTCAATTAAGACCGCATAGAGAGCCTTCAAGTCTCCGTCGGTTTTTATAAATTCCTTCGTCAGTCTTTCGACAAGACTAGGGGGAGGGACGTCAGCAGTAAAATGTCTCGCAAGTTTATAGGATATATTTCTCGCCGTTTCTGGATGGTTACAAAGATCAGTAATAATGGCAACTGCTTGTAATTTTCCAGTAGGCAAATAAGTTTTTCCCATGATTTTTCTGGAGCCAGGTTCATGTCGTCTTGAATTAAAAAAGATCATTCCGCGTAAGTCTTCTGGGTGTCTTTTTGGTGCAATAGTCCAACCTGTGAGCGCTCTTGCAAAGTCTGTTACGTCCGATTGCGTATAGCCTGATTTAGGCGTGACCGTATGGAGTTCCATGACCTCGCGTGCCAAATTTTCATTTAAACCTCTTTGCTTGTGGCGCACGACAAGACCAACAATTGAATTAGGTCCAATCGACTTATCGTTGTTTAAGTAAAACACCATGGATGGATGCAGAATGGCATTAAGGGCTAAGTTTTTAAACTTTCCTGAAATAAAAGGTCTGACCGCTTCACGTTCGTGAGTAGCAGCTGTAAGAATATCTCGTGACCGACCTGAGACTGAAAAATGATTAGACCAAAACCGTGTTAGTCTCTCATGAAAAGGTAATGATGTCTCAACTCCGAAGTTAAACCGCGCGGCGAGTTCTGCTTGTGCTGAGGCAATGTAGCGTTTGTTAAAAGGTTTCGAGACCATAAGTCTTACCGCATCATCAGATTCAGCCTTTCTAGCGTCCATTAATGATTTTTTTTCGGCGATATATCCTTGCGTAGTGCGTAAGCCTTTAACTGGAAACACGGGAGGTTTGTTGGAATAGATTTGATCCCTTAGCCACTTTTTGGGATTTTGACTCGCTAATTTTATCTCGCCAGGGCGGGCGCCAAGACCAAAACGTGTGACTGCTATGGCGCCTTTTAAAGTCATTCGTGACGTCTCCGACATAGTTATTGTTTACCCTTAGTCTAACTTAGCTTGAAAATACTTCTCAAAGGATGAAATTATAGTAAGCCAATATACTTATCATATCATTGCTATAAAAGAAGAGGAACCGATAAGCGCATCTATATAACACAGGATATTTAGATAGGTTTGACGTTGATTATACTGAATACTTATCATTCAGGAATTGAAAATACCCCCCGTCATACCTATGTAGGATGTATAAGAAAAAAATATACAACCAAAAAATAAGGGGGAAACATATGTCTAGTTTTGAAGCTCAAATTGAGAAGTCCAGACAAGAGATCGCCGCCGGGCAATCCAAAATAACCGAATTGTCGAGTAAAATTGATACGGCACGGTCAAAAATGGCGCAGGGCACAGATATTACTTTGGATATCGAAAATGCGTCTTTAGACGATGTGCACGCCCATGCTGATGTTATGAACGGGAATATTGCTGAGCTTATTTTAGGCTTGGATGATGTAACCGAAGGCTTCTCAAAAGATTTTGATAAAATGAGAGCCAATACAGGCTGGGAAAAAATTGTAGGTATATTCTCTAAGAACCGCGCAAAAATGATGCGTCAAGAACGTATTCGTTTGGCCTCTATAGAAGATAAGTTACAAGACTTGATTGGAAAATCGAATGTGATTTCGACGATGCTAACGGAACAGCTCAATGAGCTCGAACGGCACAAAGAACAAGTACAGGCCAATTTGGCAACGACGCTTACTGACCGTGAAGCGGCGGTGAATAAGCTTGAGTCTATCAAAGCTGAACTTCTTGCCCTTGATCCCGAAATCATTGCGCTTGAAGGCAAGCTTGCGGCGGAGACAAAGCCTAAAGCGCGTGCCATGCTCGAAAGTCAATTGGCTGCGATTAACTCGAAATATAATGAGTTAGCACAAGCCGAACAAGTGACATTGGCGGAGAGTCAAACGCATGAGCGCTATATTGAAAAAGGTAAAACTTGGCTCGATAGTTTACAGAACCAAGCGGCGACGCAAATGGTGCTGATAAATAAACTCCAGATAGATACGAAAAACCGCGTTGTGCTTTATGATGCGCTCTCTAAATCTTTGAAGACGGCCCAGCAGCAAGATGTTGCCCATCAGATTAATGAGATCGGTGTTGAAACAGACAAGCAAGCCCAAGTCGCTATGGCGGCTATCGGCGCGGCGACTAACACGCGTATGGCAGAAATGATGGAAACCCATGAGGACCATATTGTCTTTGCCCGCAAAGTTCTTGAAGAGAAGGTCAAAGCTGATGAGCGTTTTGCGCGGCGTTTTGAAAAAATCGTGCAGATGCATGACAAGAACGCCTATGGTACTGGCGAAGGCCAAAGTTAGGTTGGAGCCGATTAGTGGACCTCACGTATGACCACAAAGTCTTAGATAGCGCCAAAGCCACGCGGCGCTATTTCGCAAAGTTCGAACGCATCATGGGGCACCTGAGCGCGGTTGCGGAGCTATCCAAACGAGAGAAGCTCATAACATCGGCGGAAGTCGATATGCTCAATGGTTATCTGGAATCGCTATCTAATACGTTTACGGCTCTGTCGTATAAATTTCTGATGGCTGACCGTGTTGGCGCGCAAGCGAACCTAGAATTTAGTATAGATAAATCGGAAAGCGGTTTCCCGATTTTCCGCGAGCTGATGCAAATGGCCTCTGACGCGACGCAGGCTAAGAAGCATCTCAAATCTTTACCGTCTCAAGAACGCCTCAAAAAGGATATGATTAATCATATCTTGACTGAACAATCCGCGCCAACACAGCTACAATATGCGCTCAGCCAAAGAATTTATTATGAATACCTTGTCGGCAAGGATTTGTTTCTCTCGCAGAACCATCCGCAAATTATTTGGGTAGGCAAAGACATGAAAGCAGGGCGGAGAACCTATCTCGTTCATTGGGCCGCCTATGATAGTCAGACCAACCTGCCTGTGATATATTTGATGGAGCTTGAAGATACCTCAAACCGCGCTTTGCCGCATGATGAGCGGCGCTGGCCGCGTGTGCAAACGCATTTGATGGCGCAAGCGGTTTCAGGCCTTAAGCTCCTCACGATTGCGCAAGGTTTTGATAAGGACTTTGACAGTCTGCATCCAAAAATGCTGCGGCGGTTTCATTTAGGGCCAATGTATAGTCATAATTTTACCGAGCAGCACGGGCCTTTGCGGGATGTGTTATCCGAAGCCAGCGGCGAGCCGGGGTTAGATTGGGCTTTGGCATGGACGGTTGAAAGCCTTGTCTCTGATACGGTTAAGACAGAAAAAGTCGGTATATTTAAATCCGCTGAGCGGCAAGTTTACGCGCTCAATAAAATGGATTTCAAAATGGCCGATAGCGGCGCAACGGATATAAATCGCTCACTTATTCTGCCCCACCGCGCTTACCAAGTGCTGGAAGAAAAACGGAAAGACGAGTTTGACGGCGTTCGCAAATATGTCGTTGGGCAAAACGCTAAAATATTGAGCTATAAATAAAGCGCCTAATAAGGCGAGAAGAATAGGGACCTTATGTCAAACACATCGGACTTGATGGAATTAAAAGAAGACCTTATCCGCGAGAAATATTCCGTGGCCGAGAGCTTGCTGGATGGATTCGATCATACGCCGCGTTTGGC
>JALZWM010000002.1 GCA_023300105.1 Hellea sp. | reverse complement strand
TAGCCTAGTTTTTAAACAGGTTTGGCATGGCCTTACGGGTATTTTTAGAGCGGTAAACAGTCATCGCTTTATTTGAATGATCAGTGCCGATTACAAAGCGGCCTTGAGATTTTGCACGTGTCGCTTGGCTCGGTGCTTTAGACCGCGTGGCGGCAACAATACGGCGCGTGACCTTTTTACGTGTCGAAGCCTCAAGAGGCATCTTGACAGCATGTGATGTCACGACATTTACAGATCTTTTCATAGCTGGAGCCGAAACGTCATCAGCATTTGCGGTTTGAGTCAATGTTATGGCTGATAGCGCCAATAAAATTGTGACAGTTTTCTTCAACATATTCATCCCCTGAACTTCGCCTCGTGGTTCCCTTCATCTTGAAGGACCCTAATGCGGTGAGTTTTGATGATGCCCTTATAGATGAACAGACCTGAGCCTAAGCTGAACGCAGACCCCCTATTCCCCTAACAGGCGATTAACCATGATGGAGCTGTGCCATATAAATTCAGTGCTTTTACAGATGCAATAATGCCGCCAATTTGCAGACATATAGGCGAAAAACCCCATTATACTGCACATTTTATAACGCTTATATTTCCCCCGCCCGTCAGACATGAGTACAAGCTTATCGTTGCGGCGCCCGGCGGGGCCTTAGACGCTGTATTTATGCGTTCATGTTCAGATGGAGGTTTTGGGTATTCATCTCAGGCTGCGCCCCAAATATAGATGAACAAAAAGGGTGCGGCCTAGCTGAACCCGTAACACTCCCACGACAAGAGTTCAGGTCGGCCGCACAATTTTGATATAGCCAAACCAAGCTGAACAAAATCTATGAAAAAGAGCTCATTTTTCTTAAGATAGATTCATCATGAATTTAGTGTTAAGATAAAGCGGACTCACTTAATGCGTTACTTTACTCGCTCTTAGTGTTTTGGAGCGGTAAGCTCAATTTCGAATAAATGCGTCCAATATTTCCCCGTGACAAAGAGGCGCTTTGCCGCCTTATCATAAGCGATGCCGTTAAGGTCACTGCTGGTTTCGGTCACCGTGCCGTGGTTTTCCAATAACCCGCTAAGGTCTATCCACGCCGTGACAAACCCCGTTTGCGGGTCGATACGGGCAATACGATCTGTCTCCCAGATATTGGCATAAATCTCGCCCTCTATCCATTCCAGCTCATTTATTTTCTCAACAGGCTTGCCATTGGCGGTGACGGGGATGCGTTTTATTTCAGACAAATTAGCCCGCGAGAGAACACGTATCTCCGGCGTTCCGTCAGACATATAAATGACCTCATTATCCGTGGTCAGCCCCCAGCCCTCGCCTTCATAAGGTATGTAGCTTTTAAGCTCAAAAGTCTTGTAGTCAAAAATCAAAGCGATCTCTGATGTCCAAGTCAGGTTGACGAGAAAATTCCCCACCCGTACCAGACCTTCTCCAAATAGCTCATCGGGCAGGTTTTCTTGTTGCAGCACTTTTCCCGTTTCTAACTCTACCTTGCGGATAGAGGATTTCTTCCAAAACCCTGTGCTCTCAAAAATATACCCATCTTCATAAAAGAGGCCTTGGGTAAAGGCGTCTGCGTCATGGGGATAGCGCGCAATCACGTCATAGCCATAAGTTGGCAGCGCCGCAGGTTTGGCAGCCGCGCAGCTTAGCAGGCAAAGACTTAATCCTAAGCTGGCCCAAAAAACGGATAAACGCCCTAAAGCAGCGAAACCAATGGCCATATTTTTTAAGAGTACAAACACGCGAACCAATCATCATGATAGAGTGTGATGCTTGTCACAGGTTTACACAAAATCACAAGATTTAAGTCTATCACATTCCCGTGGTTCAATCCCGCCAAGGTAGAGGGCGCGCAAAGGTAAGGGGGCGCAAGGAAAGTGGGCGCAAGGAAAGGGGGGCGCGGCCTAGCTGAACTCCTTACACTCCCACGACAAGAGTTCAGGTCGGCCGCACAATTTTGATATAACCAAACCAAGCTGAACAAAACCCGCAGAAAAGGGCTAGTTTTTGTTAAGATGGATTCATGATGAATTTTGGGTGTATGTCAGTAAACGCAGATGTCAGCAACGGGGGCTTAGGAGACATTAAAGAGAGTCCTAAAACGCTCGGTCTTGTTGAAAAAATTTTGGATTATTTCGTTATTCTGCCTCCTTGAAGAGAGCTGTTATAATGAACCATAGCTTTCAAGATTTTCAGATGTACAAAGATCATCCAACCTTCTTTTTGTAATGATTATTTATTGGGATGATTTAATTACAGGCGCGTTTCACACCTAGCTTACAGGCTTTGCGCCTGGCGCGATTAGCCAGTTTTTTGTCGTTTTTATAATTTTTATTATATAGGCGCCCCAGGGTGATGGAATAACTATGACATGATTGTGCATGATCATTGTCACACCCTTTTTTAAAAAATTTTTGAGCAACTTTAGAATCTATACCATGATTGGTTGTTTGTGTATCTGGTCCATAAAGATATGCTTGCCCAAGACTTGAGCATCCTTCCATTTCGCCTAGGTCACAAAGCTTTAGCGCCGTATCATCATGCAACTGTTCAAGCGCATGAGCCTCGCCCCAAAGCAGCGCGCTTTCATTTCTAATTATATCAAATTTTTCTTTGCAAGCAGCTAGGTTATTTGCTTCACAGTCTTTACTGACTTGTAAAAGCCGACCCTTTGTTAAATTCCCCTTACCAAGGCGAGGCCAAGCTTCAACTTTTTGAGCAAGGGCCGCATAACCACCTTGTTTTAGAGAGGCCGCTATACGCTTTAAGGTTCTTTCTTCTGAAATTGGACCCAGTGAATATTTTTCATCTGGCTTTGTCAACATGTCCGCATATAGCGCATCAAGCCACTGTGGTAACTTTTCCGATTTTTTAAGTTTTACGCCGCTCAGAATAAGATTTTCATAAAGTTGCAATTGCTTCATGTGATCAGCATTGTTGCCCTTGCTATACTTGTATTCGCCTATTGCGCCTTCAAGACAAGAAATTGCAAAGGTATAATCACCAGCATTGAGGGCGGTATCAGCCATTAAATGTAATGTTGTGTGCGAGCTAATACCAGAACAAGTCCCATTGTAAGTTTTAGGAACATATAATTTTAAATACTCATTGGCTTCTTTGTAATAGCCTTTTTGACTTAAACGCCTTCCCACGGCTAACGGTTCAGTTTCAATTTTACGGCGGGCTATGAGAAAAGCTTGGTCATTTTGCTCTAGGGCTGAACGTATGGCTTGAAATCTGTGAGTAGCCGCACCTTTAAAGAAGGACTTTCCTGCTGTAAGGCCTTTATCTTTTTTTATGTAAGCATCCTTATAAAATCGCAAAGCTAGCTCATAATTTTTCAAACGATAAAAATGTTCAGCAGGGCCAAGCGCGTTAGCAACTCTAAATTTCCTACCTGTTAGTTGTTCACGTAAAAACAGGCAGCGCATTTGCTGGGGGAGATCTTGTTTTTCTGTTGCGTAGTTACAAGCTTTGGTAATTATATCGAGTTTGGCATCTTTCGATTGGGCAGGGTTATTGAAAACATCTTCCGCCTGATCAACGCGTTTTTTTACATGCGCGTAAGTTTTAAAAAAGTCGCTTTCAGCCATCGCAGTTTCTGCAAATGTCAGAGCTAAGAGAAATATGATAATTTTTGCAATTAAGTTCATATTGTCCCTCGTCATATAGAATGGCCCAAATTATGGGCCAGGCTAAGAAAAATCACTTTATCAACAAATTTGTTTCATTCAACAGCTGGGTTAATAAAAGACACAATAGCTATTTATTTACAAAATTAGCGACTTTCGTTGTATACGAACCCATTTGATGACTTGCATTAAATTCAAAGGTAGTCCTGAAACTTTTGCCACAAAAGCTGACATCCAAGAGTAACTTAAAATCGCCTCAAATAAGCCTCTCGGCTAAGGTCCGCTACGGGGATGTACCTACCTTTATCAAAATCTTCTCATGAACATCTTGACCCTAAGATTCACTTTAATCCTCAGCGATACCTGCCTTAAACCCCTGCCGCGCCGCAGATTTCCCAAACTCAATAGTGGGGTCTGAAACCCGTGATAGGGTGGGGTATGATTTATCACAACACATCCTCCACACTTTCTGCCCATATGCAGGCAAAGACGCAGGCAGATAAGCAGGCCGATATATCTCATGGTGTTAGCGGTTTCCTTGTGTGGTTACGGCTTTGGATGGCGCATGCGGCGCAGGGGTTATTGACGGATATATGGCGGCCTAAGACTGCGCCGCAAGTTACAGGCTATCAGCGGCCAAGCTCCCTTCTCCCAGATAACGCCCGCAGCGCTATGGCCCCGCGTGTTTTGGTTAGCCGCCGAGCGCGGCGGATACTCGCGCGCGGCCTACCTGCGTCTCGGCGCTATTTTGGCTATGAGCATTTAAACGCGCGGCAATTAACGGGGAACCAGTTTTTAGAACGCGCGGTACGCCTCTCGGTCAGTAGCCGCACGGTGATTTACGGCTTGGAATATAGATTGCGGCTGTGTCAGTCCGTGCATATGCGAGAGCGTCATCATTCCGCGCGAATATTTTCGGTCTTCAAGGCCAAGCCGCGCTCTACGCAATACGAAACTCTCAATACAGGTCTCAATACGGGCCTCAATGCGGGTTTATGCGCGGCGCATTTATGGCCAAACTAATTCGTTCAAATTTAGCAACTATCCCGTATTAATAGCGCGCAAACCCGCGCCGCTAGGCCTATCCGCATGGGCGGGACTCAGTGTTAGGCCTAGGTCTATATTATAGCTTGCGGCCAAGGCCAGTTTGTTTGAGACTATGCGTCTTTACGAACACCTAAGGTCAATTTTGCGCTCTCTTATTTTTAATATCTTTTTTTTCGTGATTACATTTATCTATGCAATCGTCTGCGTGACCCTGTCCCTATTGCCGGGGCGTAATTTTATGATGGCAGGCCTGCGCCGTTATACGCGGGTCATGGGATGGGGCATGCGCGTGATTGCGGGCATCAAGGTCAATGTCACAGGGCGTGAACATGTGCCCAAAGACAGCGCCGTGATTATTGCCGCCAAGCATCAAAGCTACGGCGATGGTTATGTTATCTTCTCTCAATTTTTCGATATGTCATTTGTGATTGGCGACGCCATTACGAAATATCCTTTCATCGGGCGCATCCTGCTTAAAATGGACGCCGTGTTGATTAATAATTCTGGCGGTGAAGAACAGCGCAGAAAAATGACAGAGACGTCTAAACTTGTTCGCGCGCAAGGCCGCAGATTACTTATTTTTCCCGAAGGACATTTGTCCAAAATCGGAACTCAGCATCGTTACCGTAAAGGCGTCTATCACCTCTATAAGGATTTCAACTGCCCCGTCGTCCCAATGGCCAGTAACCTCGGTCAGCGCTGGAACCAACAAGACTGGGTCAAACACCCCGGCCAAGCCAATCTTGAATTCCTAGAACCAATAATGCCCGGCCTTGGCAAAGACGAATTTATGGAAAAGTTAGAGACCATGATAGAAACCCGCTCGATTGAATTGCTCGACCTTGATAACCTTGGGGCGCTAAACCCCGACGACATTGGCAAAACACAAGAAAACGAAGTCGCAGAAGCCAAACGCATCGCGCGCGAAATTGAGGAGAAAAACACATGAGTGCTAAATTTGCTGGGCGGCTTCTGACCCAAAGACGGTTCCTTCCCCTATTCACGCTTTTTCAGACGGGGACGTTTAATGACAACACATTGAAAAATGCTCTGATTGCGCTGATTACATTTGGCGGCTTTGCCTTTCTCTCTGATTTGCCAAGCGCTGTGCGCGTGCCCGTTGCCGCGCTAATCTTCACGGGTCCCTTTACGATTTTATGCGCTATCGCGGGCCAGATTGCTGATAAATATGACCGCGGCGTTATTTTCCGCTGGGTGAAACGCGCCGAGCTTCTCATCATGATACTCGCGGCCATTGGCTTTGCGATGAAGAATGTGCACATACTCGCATTGTGTCTCGGGCTTATGGGCGCGCAATCAGCCTTTTTCTCTCCGACTAAAAACGCGGTTCTTCCGCAATGGCTTGAAGGCAAAGAATTGATTACAGGTAATGCCCTGATGAGCGGCTTTCAGTTTTCCATTCTCTTAGTCGGCACCATCATCGGTTTAGGCGTGCTGAAATTTGGAACCGACATGATTTCAATTCTGTTGATTATCATGGCGCTCATAGGATGGTTCGCCGCAGAAAACACGCCTCCTGCCCCAGCCCCGCAACCAGATTTGAAAGTTAATTACGAACCCGTCACGGCGACAATCAGTGTCCTAAAACAAGCCTTCGTCAACCAAGATGTCTTGCGGCCTCTTTTAGGCGTCTCGTGGTTTTATGGTCTTTCGACAGTTTTTGTGACCACCTTCCCAGATTACGTTGCCAGTACGATGGGATATGAAGAAGGCGTCTTGATGGTCATGCTGGGAAGTTCGACAATCGCGATACTCGTGGGATCGATGATTACATTGTTCATCGGAAATTGGAAAATTTGGGGGCCCGAGTCAGTTGGCCTCTCCGCGCTAGGTATAACGGGCGTAACCTTTTTCACCTTCCTGCTCTATATCATGCCAAGCCCAACATATACGGGCGCGGAAACATTTGGCCCCGTCTCTCATTTTATGGATAATCCAGATACGCTCTTTTTCTTAATTACGATTGTCTGCGCCTCTGTTTTCAACGGCATATTTTTAGTGCCCTTACAAGCGATGGCACAAAGACGCTCCGACCCTGAAATTCGCGCACAATTAATGAGTGCAGGTTCTGTTCTTTTGAACTTATTTGTCAACTTCACAACATTTGGCCTTATTGGTTTAGCCGCTATGAATGTGTCCCCGAAAATGCCGTTCCTTATGATTGTTATTGGCAGTGCAATTGTGGCGGCCTACGCTATTTATCGAACGCTAAATCCAATAACCCGTTACGTTAATACGGAGACATAAGATGCGTGGTTATTTCGGAGTCGGTGTTGAAGGGATTTCTAAATCCTATAATCTGGGCGCGGTGCTGCGCACAGCCAACGCCTTTGGGGCAAGCTTTGCTTTCACGATAGACGCGACCAATAAAGCCTTAGAAGTTCGCCGTACGGACACCTCGCGCTCAGAAACGCATATGCCGTTTTATGAGTGGGACACAGCTGAGGATTTGATTTTGCCGCGCAAATGTCAACTGGTTGGGATTGAGCTAACTGAGGACTCGATTGATCTTCCCAGTTTTCGCCACCCGACGAATTGCGCCTATATTCTGGGACCAGAGAAAGGGAACCTCTCGGACGCTATGCAAGCGCGCTGTGACCACATTGTCAAAATTCCAACGAAGTTTTGCATTAACGTCAGCCTCGCCGCCGCCCTCGCCCTCTATGACCGCACCATCATGATGGGCGGCTATCCTGAGCGGCCTGTAAAAGTCGGCGGGCCTGATAAAGATTGGGTAAAACCTAAGCGGCAAGATTAGATAAAATAAAGCGTGTGTTTTTAATCTGTATTTAACCCAAGCTTAACCATAATCCTGCGCTATAGTAGAGATAGAAATTTTGGTGCAATTCATGACACATACTCGAAAATTACTGGCTGTGATGGCCATGCTAACGCCGCTTTGCGCCGCGCCTATAGCGCAAGCACAGTCAAAACCCAAACTCGAAGGCACTTACACAGACTGGAGTGTTTACTCACGCGGGTCTGGCAATAATAGAACCTGCTACGCGCTTGCGAAACCTAAAGTACTGTCTCCAAAGTCAGTAAATCACGGCGATATCTATTTTATGGTATCTAACTGGAAGTCAGGCGCGGCAACAGAGCAGCCTAGTTTTTTGGCAGGCTACACTTTGAAAACAACCCGCTCCGCTGTGGCAAGTGTCGGATCCTCAAAATATACAATGTATGGATCAGCAAATGAGGCCTTCATAGAAAGCTCTAGTAGCGAACGTGCTTTAGTTTCAAAAATGCGAGCAGGTGCGACAATGAAGATAAAAGCCGTCAGTGCACGTGGCACACAGGTCAGTTACCAGTTTTCCTTAAAAGGAATCACGGCTGCCCTAAAACGCGCGAAAGTCGCCTGTAGATAGTCAAAACCGCACTAAACTCGCCAAATAACAGAAAATTAACTATATATTTCTCTAAAAGGTCTCTTTTTCGCTTGCTTTAGAAATGATAATTTTGTTTATTGGATATGGATTACAATAATGTAATCTGTTCAATGCGTGAACTTCTATCTCGACCAATGTGGAACCCGCCTCTGGCGGGTTTATTTTTTGGAAAAACGGCATTGAGACTATGTTAACCCTATTGTAGCGATTCCCCGTTATTCTCCGCAGTAATAACTTGCTGAATAGAGATAACATGTCCGACAATTTAACATCGACAGATATAGCTAAACTCATCACCGACATCGTTGAGACATGGAGAACAATGATAGAATTGAAGGGCGTGACTTTAACCTATTTCATAGACGAAGAGATTAATGCCGATTACCTTATCGATACCAAAAGCTTTCATACTTGCCTAAATACGTTATTATCAAATGCAGCCCAATATACTGATAATGGACGTGTACACGTCCATGTAACGGCCGAAGACATCGCACCAAATTCACTTAAGAATTTATCGATTATTGTTGCGGATACGGGCAGAGGCATTTCTAATGAACAGAAACTTAGTTTCCAAAGTGAACAAAACAAAACTCGCCTAGCAGAAGCCATGAAAACTGCCGTAGAATTAGGCGGTAAAATGGTTTTAAATTCAACACTCGGACGAGGTAGTGAATTTATCTTCACCTACCCTTGCCTCCAATCAAGCATACTCGAGTTAGAAACTGAACCACTTTTTGATTCACTCTTAAATAACCGCGCAGATAATTTTATCGACATTGATATAGATTACGAAGACATCCCTATCCATGCGCCAACAAAAACCTCTCTTCAAAGTCAAACCTCAACAGACAATAAATTTGACCCCGATAACCTGCGAGGCGT
Organism: Hellea sp.; assembly: GCA_023300105.1. Lineage (GTDB taxonomy): Bacteria > Pseudomonadota > Alphaproteobacteria > Caulobacterales > Maricaulaceae > Hellea. The sequence continues at coordinate 17,471 of JALZWM010000002.1, read as the reverse complement.
GCGTGTTTTAATTGTTGATGATGTGAGCTCTAATCAAGAGGTCATTAAAATTTTTCTAACCCCAGAAGGATGTGATTGCTTTTGTACCGCAGCAGGAGAAGAAGCGATTGAAACTCTTAAAACGCAAATGGCCGATGTCATACTCATGGATGTTAGAATGCCTGGTATGAATGGCATTGAAACAATCCGTGCCATACGCGGAAGCGATCTCGCGGCTAAAAATGCTCCAATCATTGCACTCACTGCTGATAATTCAGCTGAAACTAACGCGGAATGTATGGCCGTTGGCGCAGACCTCTTTTTAACAAAGCCTGTTTTATGTCGTGACTTACTCGAAGCTATCCGGTTCGTTCGCCGATATCAAAACCAAGAAGAAATACCTAAAAGCAAAGTTGCTTAATCCATAAATTACAGGTTAGAAAACCCACGTTGATTGGCATCATTTACGCCAACAGAATTTCTTGGAGATATGCGCCGTAATAATCCACGGGCTGTATCTTGATCAAACTTCAAGCGCATTTGAAGATAAACACCTTCGCGAGAATATTCAGCCGCTTCAAAATCATCATCTTTGAAACCCTTAAAGTTATAGCCCGCACTTACCCAAACATTTTTGATTGGGGACACACCAATACTCGGACCAAAGCTATAGTCTGTTGTATTCGTACCTTTAGATGTTAACATCGACCCACGAAGACCAATGTCGATGCTGTCAGTGATATCAAAACGCGCTTCGCCGCCTAGAAGATGGTTCCAGCTTTTAAGATTTTGTCCCGCAATTTCAGTGCGAACATTCTTAACACCATAATTCGCCGTTGCTTGCAGTCGATCTGTAAGCATAGTGTTTACAGCAAGATTATTGACAATTTTGGTTTCGCGCTCACCGTTCTCATTATGCCTATGACTAACGTCTAAACGATCAAAAATAATTGTGTCCTCATCACGTGGTCGCCAAGCCCCCCCAAGACGGACATCTAATTGACTCGTTGCATCATTTGTTCCGCGGGTCTCATTGAACAACCCCCGTGCTGAGCCTGCAAATGAAAGCTCTTCAGTGAGTTCACGCGCAACTGCAGTAGAAGCGGTCCAAGTATCGCCTGCGGAAGAGTGACGGCCTTCAACTCTTGCAGAAGCACTCGTCACATCCGTTTTATACGCAAGACCAATATAGGCTGAATCAAAATCTTCGTTAATTTCAATCGGGCTAATTGCATCATCTGGAGCAACTTCAATGAATTCACCTTGTTGATCAAAAACGTTACGACTACGCACCCCAACAGAAGCCGACCATTTATCAGTTAACTTAACTTGCTGATCTAGACCTACAGTCGCGCCTAGACGCCGACCTGAATCATTCGTTAAAAGATCAGTATTCGCCGTAATTGTTGTACTCGCCCAAGGGTTTGCCGTAATTCCAATACTTGTATTGTTATCCGCAGAATTTGGACCGTCGATAATTTCATGACGTGCTGACAGAATAGCTATTGACCCAATTGGTTTATCCAGACCAATTGTTGTACGGCGTGGGAAAGCGCTTACTTCATCATTCCCACCCAGTGGTTGCTCATGGCTAAACTGTAGTGTCGCATCTATTGACGGCACACGAAGAGACGCACGGCCAATCGCCGTAATAGACTCTCGGTCTTCCCCTTCAACCAACTCATCCCGGCTCGCACGCAAACCTGCGGATACAGATAGACGCGCACCCTCATGTCTTGTAAGGATTTCACCCGTATTTCGGGCATTTCCATTTGTTAAATTTTCTTCCCGAAACGCCTGAGCTTCAATATGTCGACTTCCTCGTTGGCCCGTAGCTTCATCTTCAAATTCTTGAATTTTGTAACTGCCTTTAACTCCGTAACGGCGAACACCATTTGTATTAGACCCAGTTTGTCCAAGGCCATAACCCGCTTCCTCTTCACGGAAATAAGCTTCACCAGAAAACTTTTCTGACGTATGAATAACTTCAGCTAAAATAGCATCACTCGTACCATCGGATGTCGTTCCAACAGTCTCAGTAATAGCATATTCCGCGCGGAGCTGTGTACTTTCAGTTATCTGTGCAATAATGTCGACACCAACTTGGTTTTGCTCGACGCCGCCAGACAGGTTGCTTCCATCCTCGTGTACGAATGTTGACCCAACTCGAATCTTTTTATTCAGGAGATGCGCTTGTACACGTCCTCCATATGTCAGGTTACGCTCAGCATCTTCGGACGTTTCAAAATCCACAACAATAACATTTGGATTAAAGTCAATATCCGAAACATCTACCGGCCTACGGAAGATTAACTGCCCGGTGAAATAATCTAAAGTATAGTCTAAAAAACGAACCATAACTTGGCGGTTTAGTACGACGTCCGGTCGAAAACGATCACGCGTTTCAATAACAATTTCCTCAGACTGCGCTAAGATACGCCCACTCGAGAGTTGATAGGTCCCGCTTGTTCCATCAGCCGCGATTTCATCTTTAGCAAACCCTTGGTTTGTTTCTGCCGCAAATCCAAGAACTTGGACATTATCACCGATATATTCTGCCTTTAGTCCAGACAAACGTCGATTATAAGATGTCAGGCGACCTTCTGATATATCCGTATCGTAGTCTCCGAACATGGCGTAAGCTTGACGCTTCTCGAGTTTTACAAATACAGGATAACGACTGGCGCCCTCAAACTCTTGATAACTGCGATCTCCATAAAGCGTGTAATAAGCATTAGGGTCAATCTCTCCCAGGAAATCACCATCTTGGTCATTTGTGGACTCAGTCTTGGCAGTATCAAGAGATAGGGTCATCAACCAATTACCTTTGATTAGCCCCTTTGCAAAGAAAGCAACCCTTCCGTCTTTGACAACGTCAGCGCCTTCATTTTCGCCTAAAGCAACCGCGTTTCCTTCAATGTCTTGATATCCAACGGATCCCTCAGCAAGACCAATTAAAATCCAATCCCGCTTTTCTGGTTCAAGGTACATGTAAATCGGAATACGACGACCATTATCAAGTGTTACATAAACGGTTACTTTACCTGTTCGTAAAGTCGGTTCGAGTTTAACATTTAGAATACCGTCAACGCCAACCGAAAAATCTCTGCGAGCTGAAAGGGGCGCAATTAGGTCATGCGTCTGTTCGATGAGATGGTTTTCACCAGTCTCGTCATAGAGGCGATAGGGTGGTTCAAGGTCAATCGTTGTAATACGGCCCGCATGTACAGGACGTCCAGCTTCGTCTTCAAGACGAATTGCCACCAAAGGGGCCGTGCGGCCATCAGCAATCAGTGTCGATTGATCTGGCATAGGCGTAGCACGAGAAATGTTTTTTACGAAAGAAACTTCCTCGCGAATTGTTTTTAGAACTTGCCCATTAAGATCGCGAACGGTTGCAATAATTTCATTACGGCCTTCAAGCAGATCCACCCCACGCCAACGACTAATAAGAACTGAACGGTCTCCATTTCCATCGCGGCCAGCAAAGTTTAATTTTGAAACAGGTTTTCCGTTCATTTCGAGGCTGATTTTTTGGTTAGGCCCGTGCTTAATGCCGATATGCGTAGATGGTTTTGAAGGTGTTCGGGTAGTATCAGGATAAACCCATTCAATGTCAGCTGACTGGCCTTCTAACCAGGAGGCATTATAATCTTTATACTCTTTGGCATCATTAAAGACCTCTTCCTTTATGACATCAGTTTTTGCGCCAACTTGTTTTAAGTAGAAGTTAGCACGCCAAATGCCACCGCCTTGGACGTCTATAAATTGTGACTGTATAGAACCCGCATAACGCGTATTGTCCTCACATTCCATGAGGATATACCCTTGGGGAAGAGTCTCTTTATCTACCTGTACAACATGAGTACCTTCGGTGACGCCTTCAAAATGGAATAATCCATCAGGGTCGGAGACAACATAAGCCCCTGTCTCCATATAAAGACGAACACCCTGAACACCTATACCTTGCGTAACATGGCGTGCCCAATCTTTTTCACCATCGCAACTTTTTTCAGTAATTCTTCCCACAATTGTAGATGTGGATCGAAACAAGTCTTCATGCAAACGCACGCCTGCACGTGCAATATTTGATAATTGACTACCATCAGTATCCAGAACAACAGCTTCATTAACGGCGTCACCAAAAGAAGCACCTGGACCAACCTCTAGTGCATAATCCACAGTAAAGGTTTCGCCAGGTTGAATAACCCCCATAGGGAAAGTCAAAAGAGTTGACGTAGCTGAGACCTTAGGATCGTCTATTCTATTTTGTAAAGTGCGCGATGTTCCTGGAACATACCTAAACCCAATTGGTAACGTATCATGAAGGTCTACAGGCGATGGAGATTGTCCACGATTTTCGACCGTAACCGTATAATTCACAAAGTCACCGACAGCTGCAAATGTACGGTCTGCCGTTTTATTAACGATTAAATCTGTCTCAGGGTCTAACGCTATATCAAACCTTAAAGGCCCCGCACCATTGAGGATGATTTCTTCTCCGAATGAAGCAGGAAGAATAACGAACGCTCCGTCATTTAAATTTGAAAGCGTTTCTTCGTCAACAACCGAAGCGAACCTGAACCCTTCAGGCGGGTCCACTTTAACAGCATAACGTCCTGCTTCCAGTAGAGGGTAACGAAATTGGCCTTGGTTAACTTCATAAATTAATCCAGCCTCATCAGAGATAGTCTCACCGCTAATGACTTCTGATGGAAATTCAGAAAACCCATCTACGCCGAAAACAACAGCTTGAGCCCCTGTATCAAGATTAATGAGCGTAACAACAGCTCCGTCAACAGCTTCGCCAGTTACTGAACTAAAGACCCGATTGAGGGGGTTAACGAGCGCAGTATCAACGGTGACATCTGTTTGATCAAACGCATCGATGTAAGTTGCAGATAATTGTGTATTTTCACTGACAGTAATGATTTCATCATGGATTTCGCTCGTTGCAGAAGATGAAGGCAAGTACCCTAGAAACTCTCCAGAATTTTGATCAGTCTCATAAAGGCGTAAAACAATTTCGTCCCCATTATCAGCCGAAATTGTAATTTCGACTGTGTCAGTTTCAGTGGAATCAAAGTTTCGTCCCGTATCAATCACACGAACAAAAATGAGTTCACCTGCGAGATAAGTCGTCGCAGGAATAAGAGAGACTTCATCATCAAGTTTTACATTTAGACCGCCAGCCGATGTCGCTGGACCAATGTCTTGAAATGTTCCTGATAATTCACCCGATGGGCTAAAGTCTGTCCCATTTATATTTCGCATAATAGGCGATAGTGCAGTTGGTGAATTTCTAAAGAATTCTATTGTAGCAGGCACTTCAGGTGGGCGGATTGTAAACATGGCCTCATTCGTCGTGAATGAGCTTGTCACATCACTTTGTGAGTAACTTATCGTAGCAACATTTATCACTTCGGCACCGAAGAGCTCAGCAGATGCTATGCCCGTACTAGATACCCAAGCCGTTGCCACAAAAGCAACCGTGCCGATATTATGTTTAATTATATTTACCACCGAATAGACCCGCGCAGCCAGACAAACCCCTCACCAAAAGGGTTTGTCCAAATGGCGACCTATTACTAAATAGGTAATAGGTCGCAGAAGCGGGTTACCTGCTTACTTTACGAAAGCACGGATTGTGACCGTACCCGTAGTGCTAATTGCAGGCGCTACAGGTGCCGGTAATGAGGCCCCTGTTAGATTAACAACACAAGCGCCAGATAGACAGTCTGTACCGGCTGCTGGTAGAGCAGGTGTAAAAGAACCACTGACGAAATCACCGCCAAAGACAGCACTAACAAACTCTAGCTCGCTTGGAAGGACATCATTGACAATAAAGTCAGTCGCCGTAGCAGAACCTGAGTTCTCCACTGAAATGATATATTCTACACATGCACCAGGAATACTGTAACCACCCGGGACAGGCGTGCCAGGAATAGATGGGCAGTTTGTTCCATCTTCAGTATGGATGGATACAACTTTTTCGCCTACAATCGTTGCAGAAGCGATAATAAATGTACCCGTAGCAGAGTGATCACCCGCATTAGCGACTTCGTTATCTGTTCCAAATCCATCCGCAAGAACATTTTCTGCCGCGCCAGTTAAGTTATTACCATCACCATCAGCCGTAACAGGTGTTCCTGCACTGGGTGATGAAGCTGGCTCTAGCGTGTCTGCAACTAATGACAAATCTGCATGATCCCCATCCGTTGCACTTATTGGAATATCTTGTGTTACAACAACCCATAGAACTTCGTCTGCACCAAGTTCAGGTGGATTATTTGGATCATAAGTAACAGCAGAGCCGTCGGCTGCTCCTGGTTCAAAAGTACCATTTCCATCATCTATATAATAAACGAGAGACGGCACTGCTCCTGCAGGATCGTCAGAATCAATTGTATCTCCGGCCGTTGCCGTTTCTTCGACAATTGTAAGGTCATAGGCTTGCGTATCGTTACCTTCGTTTGAAACTGAGAAAACAAGCTCTTCGTCTGTTGCGCCTGGTACGACTATCGCGTCTCCATTTGACGTCACTGTCAAATCAACCAAACGGTCAACTGTAAAAAGCGTAGGTGTTGCCGTAGAATCGATTTGAGGCTGAGCGACACCGCCCACGTTATAATCGAGTGTAAATGTGTTAGAAACTTCAGTCCCTGCGGGCGTAAAATCGTTTGCTTGCGCTTGGGCAGTTCCTGTTGAGAAAGCAGTTAAAGCTGTTGCGCCGAGTAATGCCTTCAAAAATGTGTTAATGTTGGTCATCAGCCACTTCCTTTTTTTATTGATATTAGAAATATAACTGGGAATGGTTAAATCAGCGCCAATTAATGTAGTTAAAAATTCCTTTTGCAAAGATTAATGCGTGTTAATTTTTTTGAAATTTATGTATTAATTTCAATAACTTAGCGTAATTAATCAAAAAAATTTTTAATACTTATTTTACCATAAAACCTATTTGTAATTATTTTAATTGACTTGTTATTTTGAAAATAAAAAGGCCCGACCAATGGTCGAGCCTCAAAATTGATTGATAGTTTAGAGTAAATTTAACGAAGAACCCCTTTGAAATATAAGTTTCCAGTCTCTCCTACCGCTAATGGTCCTGGCACGGTCCATCGGATATGTGTGATATCACTGGAGGACGCCGTGATTAACGATCCGTCGATATCACGAATTTTCAATTGTTCCCGAGATGAGAAATTTTTCCCACCATCTGCTGAATATTCAGGCGTCATATTATTATTTGACGCCGTGCCTTCCATAAATTTGATTTCACCTGGAATTGGCATAGTCAAAACAAGGTCTGTCGCTGGCTGTGCATCATCATTCGTGAAATTAAGTGTATATACGACACGTTCACCAGGTGTAACCAAGTCAGCGGCTTCGCGAGACACTGTCTCTGTGCCATCAGGTAGTTGGACAACAACTTCTTTCTGAACTGTTTGTGACGCGGTTAACGCATAACTCGGTAATGCCGCCGCAAGACACGCGATAGTGAGTGTTGTTAAAATAAGGTTGCGCATAATATCCTCTTCTAATAAATTATATCCTACGATAGCGCGGCATGATTAATAGACTTCTAATTGTTACTGAGTTTAAAAATTAGTTATTCTCAGTTCATTTAGGTTTAGGCTAGCTAATCGCTGAACCATTGCATTTGCGCTATAGTCCCTAGATAATTAAATTAAAGACACCAAAAGCGACGCCGAAACTGAAGGCGAAGCCAAGCAAAATGAGAACGCCATCTCTGGCTGTTATCCCTAGCCCCAAGAGACCTACAATAAAAGCTGGCGCAACAACGCCGAATGGAACAACCCCCAAGGGTATCATTGTCAGAGCTAGAATAATTGAAACAAGCGCCGTGAGAACCTGCGCAGGCGCACTAGTCATGAATGCTACGCGGGGTTTAATTACATTGTCTATGCGGCTCAAAACTGGAGATACGAACTTTTGTGTTTTTTCTAATTTCACGTTAGATATTTTTATCTTTCTCAAGACCTCTGGCATCCATGGATAATCTCGGCGAAATAAAAGCTGAAGTGCGAAGACAATAATAATAAGACCGAAAGCCGCAGGCAAGCCCGGTATTGCCCCGATAGGGGTCATAAGAAATAAGCTACACAATATCATGACAGGCCCAAAGGCCCTGTCACCAAAAGCTTCTACCAAAGTTTTTAAATCTGTTTCAGTCCCGCCAACAACATCTCTCGCTGTATCCAAGATAGCTTCAAGCGGCTTTTCTCTAGCCGTCGCTACTTTTGATAAATCTGGTAAGTCTTGAGGCGTCATAACCGTTTTAATATCACAAAAATACGATTACAACAGAAAAGGATTTCACATACCCCATAGTCATCTTTAAGGGTACCTCATGTCTTTAGAAGTTTGGCTCGCACTTGTGGCTTTATTCGGAATTGGCGGCCTCACGCCTGGTCCTGCCGTTATGCTGGTCATGGCGTCGGCCTTTCGCTACGGCTTTAAACCCGCAATGTTGCCTGCGCTTGGCATCGCAAGCGCGAATGTTGTTTGGTTATTGCTTGCCGCCTCTGGCGCGGCAGCCCTTGCGACAAATTTTCCAAAAGCCTTTCTAGCCTTAAAGGTCATAGGAATTCTTGTTATTCTTTATCTAGCGCTGTCTGCAATGTTCGGCCCCCTGCCAAATCCCAATGCAAACGCCTCTGACGCGCCGCCGCGTGCCAAGCTCTATTCTCGCGGTTTGGGTCTCCAACTGTCATCGCCTATGCCGCTGGTATATTTTGGACTGCTTCTCCCCGCTTACTTTGATACGAGTTACTCAATACCACTGCAGGTGGGCATAATGTTTCTAACAGTTACCGCTACAGAACTCCTTGGCCTTAGCGTTTACGCCTATGGCGCTCAAAAAATTCGGCGCTGGCTCAGAAATCCTCGTCAAGCGAGAAATTTTAATCTTTTTATCGGCTTGGTCATGATCTGTTCAGGGATTTGGGCTATTCTCAGCACAACAAATCTTTAAGGTATGCAATCAAGGTTTATCGCGCTAAGAGGCGCGCAAAATAATAGTGAGACCTGTAATGGATATGTCTAAAATCCCAGTCGGAAGCAATCCGCCTTTTGATGTTAATGTTATTATAGAAGTTCCGCTTGGCGGCGAACCAATTAAATATGAACTCGACAAAGCCTCTGGAGCTATGTTCGTGGATCGTTATCTTTACACGGCTATGCGCTATCCCTGTAACTACGGCTTCATTCCGCACACTTTATCAGATGACGGAGATCCCACAGATGTTTTAGTTGTTGGAAACCGTGCCCTTGTGCCCGGCGCTGTAATCCGCGCGCGGCCAGTTGGCGTTTTAATGATGGAAGACGAAGCCGGGATAGATGAAAAAATTCTCGCAGTTCCCCATAATGAAATCAGCCGTTACTATGATCAAGTCGAAGAACATACAGACCTGCCCGAAATTTTACTTGAACGTATCTCTCACTTTTTTGCACATTACAAAGATCTCGAACCTAATAAGTGGGTTAAAATTATTGGATGGGACGACCGTAATAAAGCAGGAAAACTTATTATAGAAGGCATTGCAGCTGAAAAAGCTGCGATTGCTGAGAAAGCGTCTTAAAGATTTGCTTTTACAAAATTCACTTCCTGAACTTGATATAACGCCGCGTTAATGGCAGGTTCAGGCAAAGTTATATAGGTTACACCATGACATTGAGAATAATTGCATTGGTTTTGGCGCCGTTATTCACTTTAGCCTGCCAGCCTAAGTTACAAATTGTACCCTCTGACAAGCCGATAGTGATTAACTTGAATGTCAAAATTGATCAGGAAGTTCGCGTCCGCTTGGATAAAGATGTTGAAGACCTAATAGCTAATAACCCCGACCTTTTTTAGGAGACGGATATGACATTGAAAACAAAAATTTTAACAAGCCTTTCAGCCTTAGCCTTGTTGGGTGGAGGCGTGATAACGCTGGCAGCTATAGGCGTTGCAACACCTGCAGTAGCGCAATCACAATCAGCTAAAGCCGTTGTTGATGCCGCTAAAAATCGCGGAACAATTGGCGAAACACCTGCAGGATATCTAGCCATCGTCGGCGGCGAAACAGCCGCTGAACGCAACGCTATGAACGAAATAAATATTGGCCGAAAAGCTATATATACGCGTAAGGCACGAGCTGAAAACCTACAAGTCGAAGTTGTGGCGGCAGTATTTGGCGAAAAACAAATTTTGAAAGCTGCACCAGGTCAAAAAGTCATGAGTGCAAACGGCACATGGCGCAGTAAATAAACTCACCAGTATATTTGGAGAAGCCCGTCTCATTGAGGCGGGCTTTTTTTTGACTGATTTTAGGTCACTTCTCGTTTGCAACCAAGCCCTCGAAGGGACGCGTGCGTTTATTGGTTTATAGGTGTGGTGTCGCCATACCCATTATTATTGAATCGTAAATTCATTAAACTTGAATTCAGCCAATAAAAACCCAGCGCGTGAATGCGTCATCGCTATGCACCACCAGGTTTTCATGACTAATTTTAAGACTTCTTACAAAGAACCTAAGACTTCTTAAAAAGAAGTGTCATTCGATTAGATTCACCAATCGCTTCCATTTTAGCTTTGAGCTCTGGATTGTCTTTAGACGTTCCAAGGCCTGGCAGAAGACGCCAGACAATATCTTCATTACTTGGGATATCTTTCGGATTTTCATTGAGAGCACTCTCTTTGACAAATTCAAAACCTGCAGCTTCGAAACTTGCAATAAGCTGAGATTTTTTTAAATATCCATTATCACCTTCGGCCCACTTATCATCATTGCCCTCTGGGCCTTGATGTTGAACAACGCCGACGACCCCGCCAGATTTCAACAAAGCATGGGAATCCGCAAGAGCCTGCGTTAAATACGCGCCTTCATCTTCAAAGCGCGCCAAGTTATGTAGCGCTCTGACAAATAAGACAGCGTCAACCGTGCCATCCATTGCTGTATCACGACCGCCAAATGTAAAGGCGCTTATAGCTCCTTCAGACCCAGCTCGCCATGCTTGCGCGCCTTCAACCCATTCCGCGGCCCAGCTTTTCTTTTTCTCAAGGAACTCTGCATTGGCGAAACCGCCAAATTCAGGCCACATCTTAATCGAGTAATCTATCCCAATAATGTGTCCCTCATTTCCCAAATAAGGGATCAATATTTTTGAATACCAACCACCACCGGGGAGAGCTTCTGCGACTGTCATACCTGGTGTAATTCCGAAAAAGCCTAATGTCTCTTGCGGATTACGGGCATTATACCGGGCCTTCGCTTTGTCAGGTTGACCGGATAGCACGGCTGCAAGCACGGCCTTATTATCGGCTTTGACGACTTTCGTATCTGGCGCAGCCCCCCCGCAGGCGGTCAAGATAACAACAGCGCTAGACGCTAATATAATTGATTTAATAGACATAGATTTTCTCTCAAACATAGTGCGCAGATATAATGCCTCATTACCTAAGACAATTAACACTATCTAGCAAATGCTGTTCTCAGAGTTGAGGTTACGCACTCTTTTCATGAAACTGGCCATATTTGCGAAACCGTCCAAGATAACTTGGCACGATAGACTCTATCGTCTCAAGGCTTATACCTAAGTCTGCAAAGCTTAAGGCGTCATCTGCCACAACGTTATCCAGCTTGAGGTTTTTGACTTGGTCCCGCGTGAGGAAAGGTTTCACGAAAGGTGCGTGTCCAGACAACTCGCCCATAAATCCGAGCATATTCGCGGCGAACCACGGCACAGGCGCGAGGAAACGTTTACGGTCAATGGTCTCAAGTGTGAATTGCATCAGTTCTTTAAAGCTATAACTTTGAGGTCCACCGAGTTCATAAGTTTCACCAGATGTCCCCTGTCCGATTTTTTTCGCTATCGCCTTCGCGACATCGCCCACATAGACGGGCTGCATTTTCGTCTCGCCGCCGCCCATCAAGGGGAGGGCTGGCGCAAATTGCGCCATGCCTGCAAAACGGTTAAAAAATTCGTCCTCAGGTCCAAACAAAACGGATGGACGCATTATATCTGCATTTGGCATAGCCGCACGCACAGCCGCTTCGGCTTCGGCTTTGGTTCGTGCATAAGCGCTATCACTTTGAGCGTCAGCGCCAATGGCCGAAACTTGAACAAAATTCTGAACGCCTGCATCCCGCGCGGCGATGGCTAAAGTCTCGGCGCCGCGTACATGGACAGATTCAAAACTCTGTTTTCCAGCTTCGAATAAAAGCGCGACAAGATTGATAACGGCGTCCGAGCCTTGGACTGCTTTTTCGACGGATTTCGGAAACCTTATATTAGCTTGTACAAGCTGCACTTGGCCAACATTTCCGATGACTTTAAGATCTTGCGCAGTATGCGGACGCCGAACAGCTGCGCGGACGCGCCAACCATCTTTGACAAGTGACCTTACAACATGTTTGCCAAGAAAGCCGGAGGCTCCGAAGACGGTGACGAGACCTTTGCCCATAATGTCAGACCTTATTTAATTTGTGTCTTACTATATTACGAAGCTCAATTAGCGAGGTTTGCCCTGCCTGTCTATGGGCACTCTCCTGATTGTATCCATGATTGTCTAAGCTAGAATATCCTTAATCAGGCCATCACTTGCACGCTCAATCAAATCAAGCACAATATCAAATCCATCTTCTCCCCCGTAATAGGGGTCTGGAACTTCACGTGTAGAACCTTTCGGTGCATAATCCAGAAAAAGCGCCAGTTTGTTTTTGTGATTATCGGGACACATATCGGACAATTCGGAAAGGTTGTCCGCGTCCATCGCCAGAATGTAATCAAAGTTTCCAAAATCAGCGCGAATGACTTTGCGCGATGATTGGCCCGTAAAACTATAGCCCCGAGCCTGCCCAGCTTCTATCGACCGTGGGTCTGGCTTTTCATTGACGTGCCAGCCGCTCGTGCCTGCGCTGTCGATGTGAACCTCAAGTCCCGCGGCTTTCGCCCGTGCTTTGAACACAGCCTCCGCCGTTGGGGAGCGGCAGATATTGCCTAAGCAAACAAAAAGAACTTTTGGTATCGTCATAATATCAGTCTAGACAGCTTTGCATGAAATACAAAAACATTGTCATTTTAACGGGTGCAGGCATTTCCGCTGAAAGCGGCATCGATACCTTTCGCGCAGAAGGCGGTTTATGGGAAAACTATCCGGTGGAGCAAGTCGCAACGCCCGAAGGTTATGCCAAAGACCCAGACCTTGTGCACCACTTTTATAACCTTCGCCGCGCGGCGCTTAAAACCGTGACGCCAAACCCCGCGCATGAAGCCTTAGCGCACCTCGAAACAGGGTTAGTCAAAAGCGGCGGCTGTCTCACGCTTATCACGCAAAATGTCGATGATTTGCATGAGCGCGGCGGCTCAAAGGACGTTATCCATATGCACGGCATTCTCACCTCTATGCTCTGCGCAGTATGCGAGCACCGCTGGGAGCATTATGATGATACGCAGGCAAATATGCCCTGCCCCGCATGCTCAGTTCAAAATCTATGCCGCCCTGATATCGTCTGGTTCGGGGAGATGCCTTATCACATGAGAAGAATTGAATCTGCACTGGCCGCTTGTGACCTTTTTGTCTCAATTGGCACCAGCGGAGCCGTTTATCCTGCCGCAGGCTTTGTGCAAATGGCCCGCGGGTTTAATAAAGCCACCCTTGAGCTTAATTTAGAATCCTCACAAGGTTCACATTACTTTCAAGAGAACCGCCTAGGTCCTGCAAGCAGTCTTGTTCCGCAATGGGTAGACGAAGTCTTGAAATAGCCTAAAAGCCCCCAATGAGTGAAAAACCCATATTCTCGTCGCCAGGACCTGCATGGCGCGCCAGCGTCTTAACGCTATTCACAGACGCCTTTCCTGGGGTACTCGGAGCCTCTATTATTGGCGGTGCACAAAAAAGCGGTATTTGGGCGCTAGAAACGGTGGACATTCGCGATTTTTCCGTTAATAGGCACCGCACTGTTGATAGCCCGCCGACTGGCGGCGGCCCCGGAATGGTTTTAAAACCTGATGTGGCTGCAAAAGCAATCGATAGTGTGGTCTCAAATGACCGCCCATTGATCTATTTGACCCCCCGGGGCAAGCCTTTGACGCAAACCCGCGTAAGGGAGCTCGCACAGGGACCGGGTCTTATTGTGTTTTGTGGACGGTTTGAAGGCCTCGACCAACGGGTCATAGAGAGCCGTCAAATGGAAGAAATTTCAATTGGCGACTATGTTCTAGCCGGAGGCGAGGTTGCGGCCCAAGTCTTGATCGAAGCCTGTGTGCGGCTTCTTCCGGGTGTTCTCGGAGACGCACAATCAGCTTCGGAAGAGAGTTTTGAAGATGGTTTATTGGAGTACCCACTCTATACTAAGCCAAGAGAATTTGAAGACCGGGCTATCCCGGAGGTGCTTTTAAGCGGTGATCACAAAAAGATTGCTGAGTGGAGACGCCAAAAAAGCATAGAGATTACAAAGGCCCGCCGCCCTGATATGTGGCAAGCCTATGAAAATGGAGACGGTCATGAACGTGATTGAAAAACTGAATAAAGCCGAAGAAGCCCGTCTATTAGAAGGCGGCAAAGTTATCCCTGATTTCTCAGCGGGTGACACCCTTGTTGTTCAAGTTCGAATTACAGAAGGCACACGCACACGTTTGCAAGCTTTTGAAGGCGTATGTCTTGCCCGTTCCGGTAAAGGCGTGAATGAGAGCTTCACAGTTCGTAAAATTTCTTATGGTGAAGGCGTTGAACGTGTCTTCCCTGTATTCTCGCCGCTTGTTGAAGAAATTGAAGTTAAGCGTAAAGGCAAGGTTCGCCGTGCCAAGCTTTACTATCTTCGTGATCGTCGTGGTAAGTCAGCTCGTATCACAGAGCGGACAACTGGCCGCGGTATCGAAGCGACTCGCAAAAAAGGCGAAGCTAAAAAGAAGAAAACTTAAGCTTCACACACCGATTATAAAAAAGCCCGGCCATTTGGACCGGGCTTTTTTATTACCAATAAATCTTAGCAGATATCATCAATAACTATACTTCAGCGACACCCCGTAGCTTCGCGGGTCACCTCTAAACGTATTATAGCCAATGAAACCAAAACCTGAGACGGCATAATCAGAATTCGTGAGATTACGTCCCCAAATCCCTACATCCACGCCATTATCAAAATGCAGATAAGCTGCCCCGTCCGCAATTTCATAACCAGACTGACGGCGATCTTCTAAACCCTCCGCATCGAGATAAAAAGCACTTTGGTATTTCCCATTGCCTTCAACAGACGCGCGTAGCCCCTCACCTAGCGCCCACTCATAGCGCGCAGAAAGAACCGTTGAGACATCCGACGCAAAAGGCAAAGGATTCCCATCAAATGTTTCCGCGTTTTGCGGCACGGCAGGATTTTCAGTTTGGTTAATCTGAGTATCCAATAGCGTAAGTCCTGCAAATAAATCCAACCCCTCTATAGGAGACCATGTGATATCAGCCTCTAGCCCGAAAGATGTGGCCTCATCCAGATTGGAGAGAGAATTAGATGTAAATGCCCCGCCGTCGCTTGTTGTAAAAGGAACAAAAATTCGGGCCTGTGGATTGTCATAAAACTGGTAAAATCCAGCCAGGTTAAACGCGATATTTTCACGGGAAAACTTCACGCCTGCCTCCAGCGCGTTAACCGTTTCTGCGCCGAACAATCCTTCATCTGTAAAATGCGTGGCGTTATTTATAACTTCACCGTTAAAGCCGCCACTTTTAAATCCATTTGAGTAAGAGCCGTAGAGCAAGGTGTTATCAGGCAATGTGTAATTCAAACCAAAATTACCGGAAAGCCGCGTGTCGGTGATTTTATTACTCCCGATAGCAAGGCCGAGACCGTCTCGGTTATTGAGCGCAACAACGCCGTCATCAAAAATATGACGCCCTTCGCCGCGGCCCTCAATTGTTTCATAGGTCAAGCGCCCGCCAAGAATGACCTCTAATTGCGGAGTGAGATGGACTGTATTATAACTAAATAGCGCCGCTGTTTTTCGCGATTGGGTAATAAGAGATTGCAGCGTTGTTGCTGTGCCGTCTGAGGCGGGTGTTGGCCCTACTCGGCCCGGCGCGCCGACATAGCGGCAGGTTCCGAGCAAGGTGTCAGTATTTAAAACGCCACACCACAGCAAATATTCTTGGTCAAAATCTTCGGCCTCTAAATATATCCCTGCCATTAATTCTGCTCTATCCGAGACATAGCTCAAACGTAACTCTTCACTGACTTGGACAAAGTCACGGTCATAACGAAGATTAGAATTGAGGCTCACAACATCAAAAGGTCTTGGCGTCCCGTCAAAATCAAACCCATATTGTTGATTATAACCTTCATATGCTGTGTGCGAAACAAGGGTTAAATTTCCAAAGTCATGTGTAACATTTACAGACCCGCCGTAAAATTCATTATCTGTATCTTGGATGCCATCAGGCCCAATTGAAATTTCATGCTTGCCGAGGTCAAGGCTATCATTAAGCGGAGATTGGTTAATGCCGTTATCTTCAGCGTAATGTATATTGAGTAAGACCTCAGTCGCAGGAGAGGCTTGCAGACGGCCAATCGCGCGAAGTCCAAATTCATCACGCTTACCGCCCGCCTCTTTCGGCGCTGTCACGTCTGGGTTTGTGACAACATTATCAAGCGTAGGGCCTTCGCTGAAATAACGGCCAGAGAGACGCAAGGAAAAGATATCACTCACAGGGAGCGTCGCTGCGCCCGTGAGATTAAAACGGTCAAATTTTCCGTACTCCGCGCCTACATAACCGCTCTTCTCATCGCCCGGCAGAACAGAGTTGAAATTAATAGCGCCGCTAGAGGCATTACGGCCATAGAGAGAGCCTTGCGGCCCCTTAAGCACTTCAGCTTGGCCGATATCAAAGAGCAGCGGGCTCGTCTGCACATTCGTTGCCTGATAGGTTCCGTCCACATAAATAGCGGCGGCCGTCGGTGTTAGCGCCTGATGATCAACAGCGCCAATACCGCGAATTTGAAAGGCAATCTGGCTCCCGTTCGCAACAGCGGCCTGCAAACCAGAGACGCGCTGAGACAGTTCTTCGGCGCCATCAAATTGTGCCAATACTTCACCGTCAACAATGGAAACGCTAAGGCCAAGCTCTTGTACATTTTTCGCAATTTTTGTAGCGGTGACAATGATTTCGTCTTTCCCATTAGATTGCGCCAAAGCGGATTGCGGCATCACAAGCATAAGGGCTGATGACATCATGAAAACTGATGATATGTGGGGAAAATGCATGAAATTCTAATTCGTGTAACGCTTGAAAAAGCTATAAAACACGAAAGGGGATATAGAATACCCCCTGACATACAACTGTTAAGGTGACGCATCACATTTAGGGCTAAGTTTTCTCAAACAAGACCTCTGAGCACGTCAATCCAACAAACACGTCAATCCAACAAACACGTCAATCCAACAAACACGTCAATCCAACAAACACGTCAATCCAACAAACACGTCAATCCAAC
>JALZWM010000001.1 GCA_023300105.1 Hellea sp. | reverse complement strand
ATGTCGTTTTGGTTTGTTACGATGCCTGCAGTGTTGGTTGTGATTGCGCTTTGGTTTGTCACGATATCTGCCGCGTTAGTCGTGATGTCGTTTTGGTTTGTTACGATGTCTGCAGTGTTAGTCGTGATGTCGTTTTGGTTTGTCACGATATCTGCAGTGTTAACCGTAATGTCGTTTTGGTTTGTCAAGATGTCCGCATCTGCTGCATTAGCCATGATGCCATTTTGGTTTGTGATGACTACGAGGTTTGATACATTAGTTGCGATAGCTGCGATATCGGTTTGGTTTACGGCGATGTCCGCTGCATTAGCCGTAATGCCCGATTGGTTTGCTGTAATTCTTCCATCTAAATTATCTGTCGTTTGAAAAAGTTGATGACCATTTACAGCATCAGAGGAACCATTCGTGATACGCCCATCCGCAAGGCCTGTCACAATCCGGTTGCCGAGATTAGCTTCGCCAGCAGCATTTGTACCTTCTGAATATGAGACCGCTCCAATTGTTACACCTGTATTCGCAGCCGCCGCAGCAGCAGGTGTTAAACTCGTAACCGATGACGCCCCAATCGCGATGGAATTTTGAAAACCTGCATTTGCGTTCTCGCCGATTGCTGTTGCATCAATTGCGGTTGCGCGTGATGAAGCGCCTATAGCTGTCGCGTCACTTGCTGTCGCTATAGCGCTATCACCAAACGCTGTTGCATCGATTGCTGTTGCTTGTGACGATGCACCTATAGCTGTCGCGTCACCTGCTGTCGCTATAGCGCTATCACCAAACGCTGTTGCATCAACTGCCGTTGCCTGAGAGGATGCACCAACTGCCGTCGCGTCGACTGCTGTTGCTTGTGAAAAATCCCCGATTGCTGTTGCATCACTTGCTGTCGCATCCGCGCCAGCCCCAACCGCTGTTGTATCGAATGCTGTAGCTTGTGAGTTTGCGCCAATCGCGGTCGCGCCGTTAAAGGTGGCCAGTGAGCTTGATCCAACTGCTGTAGCATCGATTGATGTGGCTTCTGATTCTGCTCCAACCGCTGTCGTACCGATTGATGTGGCCAGTGAGCTTGATCCAACTGCTGTAGCATCGATTGATGTGGCCAGTGAGCTTGATCCAATCGCTGTAGCATCAATTGATGTGGCTTCTGAGTTTGTGCCGACGGCAGTCGTATCAATAGATGTTGCCATTGCAGATTCACCAATGGCTGTAGAATCAATGGATGAAGCCTCAGCATTTTCGCCAATTGCTGTCGTGTCGATTCCGCTTGCACTGGCATTGTTTCCGCAAGCTAAATTACTAAACGAGCCACTGGCTCCCCCAACAGTCCCATCATCCAGTAGGCATTCTGACGCGAAACTTGCTGGGGCATAACCGAGTGTAGCAAGTGTCAAAAGAGTTGCTATCGCACTTCCACTTAGAGCCTTTAAGGCTTTTGTGGTTGTTGAATTCCATGTTAATTTTCTGAGTGATTGTAGATTTGGTGTGTGTAATTTAGTCATAAGGCATCCCTGCATAGAGTTAATTTTTATCCTGACGCCGCTGTAACTATTCAATCTCAATGTCTGAATAGATAGACGTCAATCTAGAATCCGCGCTAAGTTTAAAATAATTTTCGGTGTTGAAGCTGAATCCAAGATTGCATTTAATTTTTTTGCATTAAACAAGGATATGTTCAAGATAGTTTGACAAGAATATCTCCGAGAACCGCGCCGTTAATTATTTAATCTAGCTTAAGTCCTGTTTAACCATGTTTTAACCTCAGGCTGTCAAGTTATGGCATAATTATAAAAAAACGAGACAGCTGTGATACGTAAAGCCTTAGATTTGAAAAGAGACTTAAAAAAAACCAATAATACACTAGCGCTCCTGAACAGAGAGCTAGCCGCTCAAATGGTGCTTTTAGCGTCTCAGACAGGCGATAGCGCGCCCTTGATTCAAGCCGTGACTGCGTTGCGCTCTGCAGAACAACTTTATTCAATTGAAAGTACGCCGCGTGAAAATGCGGAGGTTCAACAAGCCTTGGCCGATACGCTTTTGACCTTGGGCAGAACCAACGACGATCAAGAGGCTTTAATACATGCTATCGAAGCCTATCGCGGCGCCATTACATTGGCCTCGCTCATCGGTGATAATGACATGCGGCGTGATTTGAAACAAAATTACAGTACAGCGAAAGCCCTGTTAGGCGACGGCGCCAAGACGCAGAGCTTGTTTAAAGTCGCTTAAGCGGCACTTCTCTTCCTTATTATTTTAAAAGCCATTCATGCCTTGAATGGCTTTTTGCATTTAAGCTACATATTTACATTTAAGCTACATATTTAAATGCGCCTGTTTAAGTCTGGTTCTACAGAGCTTTAGCACGCTAGCTAAGTTCCCTGATGCGTTACTGTTCTGGTCTCAAAGCGGTAACACACGAACTCAATCCTCAAAAATAGATATGATTTTCTAAATAATCTCAGAGGCTTGAAAGAAAGTTTACGAGATGAATACGAGGGGCGGCCCGGTAAGGTTATAAGTCTGCATCGTTATGCATCCCTATAATTAGACATGTAAGGCGTCACAGATTACGCCTCAAACCTTCGGAATATTTTATGAAACATTGGCTCTCAAGGGCTCAAAAAGGACGTGCGTCAAACCATGGTCCTGATGACATATCTCTATCGCAGAAATCAAACTCAACACCCTCTGTGTCTTCGGGCTCTGTGTCTTCGGGCGCGCGGCCTCTTATTGCGCTTCACCTCTCGGCGCGGGCGCAATGGAGCGGACGGGATTACAGCGCGCTCGCACGGGAAGGGTATCAAAAAAATGCGGTGGTTTATCGGTGTGTGCGTTTGATATCCGAAGCGGCGGCCTCTGTGCCTTTATGTGCAAGGCGTAAAACTGCGCGCGGGGAAAGCTGCGAATATGAAGACCCCGCTCAAAAATTTTTAGTTCGCGGTAATCCGGCGACAACAGCAACCGAAATCATGGAGAGCTTTTATGGCTACCTCCAAGTGGGCGGCAATGCCTATTTCGAAGCAGGACTTGTTGGCGGCGTCCCCTCTGCGCTTTATGCCCTGCGCCCTGACCGCGTCTGCGTTCTGACGGGACGCGATGGGTGGCCCGCAGGATATGATTATGAAGCGGGGGGGTATAAGCGCCGTTTTCGCCGCGACGCCGCTAGCGGCCGCAGCGCTATTCATCATATGCGGCTCTTTCATCCTTCCGATGATAGTTACGGCTTTTCACCGCTTGAGGCCGCAGCGCAATCTGTTGACATTCACAATGAGGGCGGACGCTGGGCAAAGTCTTTGCTTGATAATTCCGCCCGCCCTAGCGGGGCTTTAGTCTATAAAGGCGGGGAGGGGATGGAGCGCCTGACGGATGAACAAT